>SUST01000003.1 GCA_015063285.1 Thermoplasmata archaeon | reverse complement strand
GTCACATCCTCGCCCGATATTATGCAGATCGGTACCTCCTGTGTCGAACTGAGGGTCAGTCCGTTCAATACCAGCTCGAAGTCGTAGTCCCCAGCATCGATCACGATGTTTCCGATCAAGGTACCGCTGATAGAGTACACGGAACCGCTGGAATCGGACATTCCGCTGAATGTTATGGTGGTAAGACCTGATGATTCCGTCACGGTGTAGCAGTTATCGGAACCGCTCTCGAATGTGATGATGAAATCGGATGTGCCTGATATGTTGCTGGATGAAGTCTCCTCGCCGGTATCTATGGTCGTATCCGAAGTCTTGCTGGGGGTGCTGCCATTAGGTACAGTAGTATCATCAGATGTACTAATCATCATGAATACTGCCCCTCCAGCAACAGCAATAGCCGCTACGGCTATTATCAACAGTGTTTTTGTTTCCATTCTATTCCTCTTTTTTTAAATTTGATTCTTTGATTATTCTCCTTCCAGTGTCTTTGTAAATGGTTGATGCCTCACGCCACAGTGTCCTGCAATAGACGGCTGTGATTCTCTACCGTTGCCGGTCCGGTCGGTATCTTCAGAAATCCTTCAGGCATGCGGCAGAGGACCATCTCCTTGTACGCGTTGCCATACTTGCTGAACGATGACTTGTAGAGATGGGTGCTGTTCAGAATGTCTAGCAGCCATTCCGGGTAACCATACATAGTCTTGATCTCCATGAGTGTATAGCCTTCCGGCAGTACTCTGTGACCTCCAAGCTCTGAATCCAGATTCACATCCTCCATACGCGCCATAATGTCACTGTCTATCGTGATGCGGAGGTCAGAACCTGATTTGTCGTAGTATGCTTCACGTTCGTAACTGAGAAGCATCGCAGGCCTTATCCCACGGTAGCGGTTCTTTGTGAAATCGATCTCCTCTCCGATCTGCGAATGAGGGTAATCTCCATGTTCAGTTGTAAGCCACCCCATTGCCTCATCCAACGGCATTGTCAGACGACGTTTGTAGACTACCGATTTGTATTTCTTCTTCAGCTCTACAAACACCTCGCCGTCTGACTGCGGTCTACCGTAACTGCGCACACGTATCTTCTCCTTGTAGACTGGACGCTCAATTGAACGGCGGACGATTTGAAAATCATCCGTGTCGAAGTAGATGTTGCGAATGGAAGAGCGCCCGTACCTATCCAAAACCATATGGTCTTTCAAGGCGGAATAGACAGACTCTTTCTGTTCTTCACTCATCAGGTACTTCAGTTCGTATCTCTTGAATACCATATTTTGCACCATGATTTGCCTCCCTCATAGCCCCCCGGTCTTCTCTTCCTGGCGCATGATGGCGACCTCCAGGTTTCCGTTCCTCACACGAATCTTATCGATGAGCTCCTTCTGCTGTAGTTCATCTTTCAGAGTCACGTTGTACTTCAGTTTGAACATGCTTCCCATGTTGGTAGACTTGACTGAGACCAACTCGCAGGCACTGGTGTATTCTGCAAGCACGGTGTCGATATCCGAATTGTAATCTAGATCCTCAGGTATTGTTATGCAAATGACCTTCTCGGCCATCCTGGTACGCGGTTTGCCGAAGTTCACATGCGATGCTAGCAGTATTACTGCACAGATTATTGCGACAAATATCAGGGCAAATGCAAGGAATCCCATTCCGATCAAGAGGCCTGCTGCCATGGCCAGGAATATTATGGCGATTTCCTTAGCTGATGCAGGTGCGGAACGGAACCTTACCAGACTGAATGCTCCTGCGATGGCGATTCCAGCTCCGATGTCTCCGCTGACCACCATTATGACGACGGAGACTATCGCGGGCAGCAGAGCTACTGTCAGTGCGAAGCTGTCGCTGTGTGCGTTCTTGTAGATGTATATCGCAGAAACGATGAATCCCACCACTAATGCCGACCCTATGCAGATCAGGAATTCGAATGGGCCCATCGAATCAGCGGTACTGAATATGCTTTCGAATATGCCGCTCATCCGCATCGCCTCCTGTTGATGGTGTTGAGCATATCAAGGTCTGACCCTGATGATTCCGAGACAGAGCCTCTAAGGCCTCTGCCTTTAGTTCCTTCTTTGATGCTTATGATTGTCATTTTCTTTCCTTTTGATGCTTTTATTGTGAGGTTTAGGATCCGAAGGATCGTTCAAAAAGCGACTAAACGCTCACAGCTCCAAAAGAATGACATTGTTCTGTACGACAGGTGCACAGAATGATACTGAAAACGTTTGTTCCGGGGTATCGAAGAATACGAATTCTTCCTCGGGCTCTTCCTCCTCTTCAACAAGTTCGAACTGAACTTCTTCATCCACTTCATCGTCGAATCCGCTAGCACGTGTATCTGCCGAGTTGAGAGACGATGATGAGCGCATGTACTGTTCAATAATCGCGCAGAGCTTCTTCTTCAGAATCTCCGCGATATCATGCATTCCTCTATCCTCAGCGAATTTTATAGCATCCTCGACGAAACCTGGATCGAAAACACCGATATCACCGATCACCATAGGTTCCAGATTGGCCTCTAGGACCTCAGGCGTTGCATCATGATCATATTCAGGGTGCTTGCTAGGTGGCATAGGCGCATCCGATTTATCGATTGGAATCGGTTGTCTCGGGCCCATGTTGTCCATGGGATGGTTCGAATTCATGAATTCCGGCGGAATCGGACGGGAATCGTCGAATCCTTGCGACATGGGTTTGCCTTCCCTCATCGGAGGACGTTGCTCGAAAGCCAAGGATTCTTCCTCTAATTGACCGTCTGAATCTGTAGTAATGTCTGGGAGTACAGCCAAGACTAATGCTGTCAACGCGGCAACCGCGATTATTGAAGCAAGGAGTCTGCTGTTCACGAATCGTCGAAAGATTTCTGATATTTAAACGGTGCTTAGCCATTGTACGAAGTTTTGGAATCACTTCCAAATGACCTTGCGTTCATCCCTGGGAACCTCACGTCTGAAGCGTATTCTGGGGTGACCGACAACATAAACTGCGTATGCACAGAGCCCTTGCTCAATCTCGGGGAAGAACGACATGAACTTCTCAGGATCGTTCTCTGCTGCCTGGAGCATCCATCTGGAATGGAAACCTCCAAGGCCCATGGCCGATGCCATTAGATCCAACTGTGCGATGGGGATAATTGCATCGATCGGGAAGCGTGCAAATGCAATGATGAGCTGCCTTCCTTCCCATGTGAACGGATTATTCTTCTCCTTCATCCCATCATCCACATACTTGACGAATTGGTCCAAACGTGGATGCTCATTCCTGTGGGAACGTAAAATAGAAGCCAATAGGACCATGAAATCGCCGAACGATTGGTCCACAACTGCATATTGAACTTTTTGGGAGTTCTCAGCAGTCGGTGCGTAGCCGATAGATCTCAGTAGACATGAAAGCTCCTCCTCTGTACACGGTCTGTCGAACCATCTTGTGCTCCTTCTGAATCTGTAGAGACTCGCAAGTTCTTCACTGTCAACCGGAGAACCTTTGATCGGCGTGTATGGATAATCGACGAAATCTTTGAGCTTTATTGCACCCTTGGGGCAGACAGATGCACAGTGTCCGCATCTGAAACAATAGTAGTCAGAATCCACCTCGGTAGCCTTTCCATCTTTCACCGAAAGGTGTTCTCTGATGCAGACCTTCACGCACTGTCCGCATCCGATGCAATCCTCGCTGATGACCAGTTGTTCCTTAAACGCCATGAAATTGCATTGGCTTTAAGATTATTAGACCATTTCCTTTTCCAGAATCCATTCTGTTATCTGACCGTTCTTTACCATATATGCCCTATCTGCCAATCTTGCCAATGGGGCATCGTGTTCGCTGTCCGAATAGAATGAGTTGATACGGGCATCACCGAAGATCTCTCTGAATCTCCTGACCTTCTCATAATCGCGACAATTAGGTCCCAGGCAAATCCCGTTCACAGGATCCACATCGGATGCAATGACGTTCTCGATCCCCAATCTCGAGCATATCTCTTTTACATGGAAGAAAGGTGATGCAGAGATGACAACATCGTCATCCTTGTGGAGATCGGCATACCAGCTGAACACCTTTTTCTGATTGTCATCCCAGAATCTCTCAGACATCCGCTCCATGTCGAAGAATCTGAAGAACTTGTAGTATGTCTGTTTCATCTGCCTATGATCTATCTTTCCCTTTCTGAAGCGATACCACGCCCTGAACTGGGAAGGGAAAACCACCAGGATATACGGCCTGCGTTTGAGGCAGTATTTGTAGAGGTCAACCATACAATCGCCGTCATATAGCGTGCCGTCGAAATCATAGACGTTCATGTTAGGCCTCCACTAGCGCTACACCTTTAGCAACTGAATAAGATATAATGCCATTGAGTGTAGTTTTTATTAATCCAACACAGTACACTTGCCTATGATACGCGACTACATCTGGGGAAAGCACCTGGCCTTAATCGTAATTGATCCCCAGCGCAAATTCACTCTGAGCATCGATGAATGGTCTGAGAGGATGGTTCCCGCCGTAGAAGGAATCAACAGATTCCTGAAGATCTTCAGAGAGAATGGAGCCCCAGTAATCTTCATACATTTCGATGGCCCATCACATACAGGTTATCACGGCGAGGATGAAGATGAATGGTTGCCTGGTATCGAATCAGCCGAAACAGATATCGTAGTCCATAAGAAGCATATGAACTGCTTCAAAGAGACCGATCTCGAAAAGATCCTGAAGGACAACAACATAGATTGCGCAGTATTCACAGGAATGCTCACCGAGTTCTGCGTCGCTACGACGTACTTTGCGGCATCAGAGAGGGGCGTCTTCCCCTACATGGGTAAAGGGGCGCTGATACCATACAATAAGGATGGTAACTGGGCCGCTGAAATCATGTGCTCAATGGTGGAGCCCGCAACCGTTGAGAGGTATCTCAAAGGAGAGCAACCGCCTATCGTACTGGACGAATGACCCTTTTGTGACTAAACGGTTATAAAAAGGAAAGTACATGTGCCAATGCCGCCGATAACACTGCGGCAGGATGTGATGGGATGGCAAAAGCAGTAATATTTGCAACTGGTCTCTTGACCAAGAAGAAGTACACGCCTATAGCGAAGTACATTTCCAAGAATGCAAACACAGATATCTTCGACCTCAAGGATCTCATGAGGCTTAACCTGGATGCGTACGATACGATTATTTTCGGTTCAGCCAACAACGGCGGAAAGGCCGATAAGCTGGTAGCAGAGTTCGTAGCAAACAACCAGGACGTCTTGGGTGGCAAGAAGAAATATCTCTATGTCCTGACATCAAAAGACACTGAAAAAGAGCAGGCAGAGGCCACAGCAATCGCTGAGGAACTCGGACTTTCTGAGGCATTCAGCATTCCTCTCAAATCTGAAGAGACCAACGAATCCGGATATCCTGCAGCTCTGGATACATTCATCTCAATGATCTGATAACATGGATACGACAATCCTAATTGCAATTCTCGCAGTATACATCGTACTGAACATAATCGCATTTCTTGCCTTCGTATGGGACAAACACAAGGCTAAGAACGACATGTGGAGGACCAGGGAGTCAACGCTCATATTACTGGCCCTGTTCGGTCCTTTCGGTGCAACAATCGGGATGCTCACTGTAAGGCACAAAACTCAGAAGATCAAGTTCAAGCTCGTATATCTGTTCTTGATCATCCACATAATCGTGATCGCATATCTGTTCATCAGTAAAACGATCTCGTTCTGATTCAAACCTTTAACTGATAGGACTTACGCACGTCTAGCTCCTGCCCGGGATGACCGAGCAGGACTACACGGCTGTCCTCTCTTTTTCTTATTATCTCCATACCTACCTTGGAACCCAATTGATTTGCAAAATCCGTTATCTCTTGGAACGATGGCATGCAAGACATACTAAGTCTCTGTCTGGAGCCTCCGACGAAGACGTATCCTTTGGGTTCTATTAACTCTGGATCTGCAATACGGTCCAAAGCGGCGTATTCATCCACCCATCCAAGATTATGATCCTTAACCAATGTGTGCCTTACTACAGTACTGGTGTTCAGCGAAGGCATAAGCTCCAGAGTGCGCATGAGCCTCTCCCAACCGTCTTTGATCTTGGGGCGGCAGACTCTGAGATAGACCTCTTTGTTCGGAGCGGCCACGGTGACATAGGTCTTAGTGGGGAGTTCATCCAATGCGGCCAATTGGTCAGGATATGTACCGTTTGTTACAAGGAAGGTGGACATCCCCCTGCTATGGCATTCTTTCAGGAAATCGGACAGGTAAGGATATGTGATAGGTTCCCCTGCCAATGAGATCGCTACCTGGTTGGGGTTCATTGCCTCTTGGAATCTTTTCGGATCGCAGCGGGGATCCCCCTTGAACCCTTGGATAAGTTTCCTCTGTTCATTTATGAGGGCATCAAGCATCTCTTTAGGCTCCGCCCAATCAGTTACTTCAAAATCGCTGCCCTGTACCCTCCAGCAGAATGTACACAAGTGGCTGCATTCATTGATGGCAGGGGTCATCTGAAGGCATCTGTGGCTTTCGATACCGTAGAAATCCTGCTTGTAGCAATGGCGCTCATGGAGCATGCTCTCCTTCATCCAATGACAGAGCTTTACGGCGGCATGGTCCTTGTAAATGCGGTACTGTTGTTTGATCAGCAGATTCCGGTAATCCTCGTCCATGCTATCCTCAGAAGTCGAACAGGCTTGCCTGATTATTTTTCTTATGCTCAGCCTGTGGCTTTTCCGGTTCCTTTACAGGTTCCTCTGCTTCCTTGACTATCGGTTCTGAAGCCTTTGCGGCTTTCTTCTTTACCGGCTCTGGTTTTGGAATCTCGCTCTCGATTTGCTCGAATACCGCTTTGACATCCTTGGATTCCGGTTTTTTATCCAGCAGGAAGCCTAACTCCTCAGGTTCGAGTTTCAGTTCCTTGGTTATTAGAACGCGCATCTCGGGTTCGTTAGACATTATCTGCTTGACGAAAGGCAACACGTCCAGATCTACACGCTTGGTTGAGGTGTGCAGGTATATCGCCAACTTGAGGTCAACGGATTTCCTCAGAGCGCGGACACTCTTGCTTCTGGACATCTTGCTCAGATAGGAAGGGAAATGGAGACGGTCATGGGAATACTTGTTAGTCATGCGCGCAGTATTCACGCCTGCCGTCAGAGTATCGCTAGCATAAGACCAGAATCCGAAATATTGGCGTCTTCCCACCCTGCCCAAATAGATATCGGCGCGTGAGAGTTTCTCATATCCGCGTACAAGGTCGCCTTTATCCAGGAATTCGTATGGAAGGTTCTCATCGACCCATAATTCTACCTCGGGAGGATCGGTGTCCGTATCCATCATGATCCTTCTGGCCTTCATGGCATCGTTGGATCTGAATATGGCCGACATCAGAGTGTACATGTCATTCCTCTTGTCGCGGGCGGATATGCTCTCTGCCATCTCCAGTGTGACATGGTTTTGTCCGAGGGATAATGCCTCGAGATTGCGGACCGCTGCACGCATGTCTCCAGCCGCTTTCTCCGCTATCATCTCCATGGCATCTTGGTCCACGGTAATTCCTTCATTCTGAGCAATCTTGTACAAAGCTTTGACCACTGAAGGGGTCTTGGGCTTCTGGAAAGTGATCTGAAGCGTGTCCGTCTTCGCTGCACTGCACTTACGGGACAGTTCGTAATAGTCATTCACAATTAGGACAAGAGGCTGAAGAGTCTCTTTTATGAGCTTGGAAATGACTGGTATGGCCCCCCTGTCCGTGTTCCCGAAGAAATTGTCAGCCTCATCCAGGACTATGAGCTTCCTCTGGCCCTTTCCGGTATCCAAATATGTGCCCTCATCCGAGAACGTATTGAACCTCGATCCACGAACGGCTATATCTTCGATAGCGTCGGCATTACGCTGGTCTGATGCGTTCATCTCTATGATAGACCAACCCATGTCTCTGGCCAATGCCTCGGCTGAAGTGGTCTTACCTATTCCTGGAGTCCCTATCAGAACGACCGCCCTTTTCTCGGGTATTCCATTATTCCAGGATTCCGCCCATGCCTTGAGCGTATTCACCGCTGCAGGATTGCCTACGACTTCCTCCAATGACTGAGGGCGATATTTCTCGGTCCAATCCATCATTCTTCCCTCTTTCCGATATGGGTGAACACATCCATCAGGGAGAACATGAAGACCAGAATCTGCAGAGCTATGATGATCCAATAGTTGTCATTGTTCTCAAGAAATGCAGGTGTGATGTACATCAGGAGGATGGTGGCGCAAATGAACACGAATGCTTTAGACCATCTGCGCTGTATTATCTGCCCCAGACCGAATACATTGAAGAATCCAGGTATAACCGCCAGAGTGACTGACAGGTAATCTATCATCGTCCAAGGTCTTCTTACGACAACAGGCTCTTTGTAACGATCTTCCACCTTGGTGCCGCAGAACGGGCAGTAATCCGAATCCTTTGGAAGCGCCTTCCCACAGTTAAGGCACATCTCCGAATATCTTATCTCATCGTTGTCATCGATGATCAGAGAGTTCTTGGTCCAGGCTCCGCAAACATAGCAGAAATCCTGCCCCTCCGGAATCTCTGAACCGCATCCAGTACAAACGTGCCTAATATCATTCACCTCCTACTACCAGCATCTGATATGTCCCGTTATCTTCTATGACCTTAATACTTTCTCCGTATAGTTCGGAAATTATGTCATCCTTCAGGACATCTTTCTTGGAGCCTTCAGCTAGGATCGTCCCTTCTTTCAGTGCTACTACGTGATCTATGGAAGGAGGTATATCTGAAAGGTCATGAGTCACCAGGATGATATTTATCCCCTGTCTGGACAGGATGTCTAGCATGGATCTGAACTTAGATCTCATGGAGATGTCAAGACCGGTCATGGGTTCATCCAAGATCAGCATCTCGGGTTCATTGACCAAAGCCCTTGCTATGAGGACACGCCTCATCTCTCCCAAAGACAGATTTGAAACGGGCCTATCCAGGAGATTATCGACACCTATGAGCGTAGCTGATGAGATCACTTTCGAATCTATCTCCTCGGTAACGGTACGGTCAACGAACACGTCCAGACTGCTGAAGAAACCTGAACATATCACTTCATAAACTGTTGTATCGGCTCCGAACAAGTTCTGAAGATCCATCGATACCAGGCCCACATGTTTGCGGAATTCGAATAGATTGCGTCTGTCCTGTCCGAATATGCGCAGAATCGATGGATGTTCCTCATCGTAGTAGGGGTAGATATTCCCGTAGAGCAATTGGACCAGTGTCGTCTTCCCCGACCCATTAGGCCCTATGATCGCTAGATTCTCACTTTTTTGCAGTTCAAGGTCGATGGAACTCAGTATGTACCTTCCGTCTCTGACGACAGAGACGTTACTGAGTTCCAAGACCTTGTTGAGCATGAAGACCGAATCGGCCTAATCCTACTTAATCAATCTTTGAGGAGTGCATCCAATTCCATCAGCATTTTGGCGACCTTTCTTCCCTTGGAAGTCAGAACTATGTTGATGGCACGGGATTTCTCCATAGGCTCTTGGGTGATCAGGCCCATGGACTCGAGACGGTCAAGCTTATCAGGTATACGCGGATTTGACGATACGTTCCTGTAAACCTCTATCTTCTGACATTCCCCGTTGATCGATAGGAACATCATTATAGCGATCAAGTGTTTTTCTTCGAATCCGAGTACGCCTCTGTCCATCTCAGGGTCCATGGTCTTGCCCTCACACGTTATTGCAGGTCATGGTATTTGGTTCTTTTTTCTTTACTAATATCGCAAGTACCAATGTGATGGTCGAGAGAGGTAATGCGATCATCAACGGATCCAGATAGGCCAATGTGGTGTCTGGGAACAGAACATTGGTACCGGTTATCAGCTTACAGATGGGCAGGAATATGCACGTTCCGGCATTGAGGAACAACGCAGAGAACAGATATGATACGGTTCCAACCACTATACTAGATACTGCAACGAATTTGATAGGTTTCTCGCAGTAAAGGGAATAGAAGTAAGCAGGCAGCAAAGCCGCTGCGGTCACACCCATGAACACTGAAGTGGCCTTTGCAATGATATCGTTGGGCATGAGATAGCAATAGACGACCACGAGCACCATGAATATGACGATCGTCGCCCTGTTAAGGTTGATTGACTGAGAGTCGGTGTCCTTGTTCAGCTTCCTGCTCTTGAACACAGAATAGATGTCATATCCTCCGGCAACACCGATGGTGTGCATAAGAGCACTGATTGTAGATATCGATGCACAGATCAGCGACAGTAGGAACAATGAGATGAATATGTCTCCGAAGGTTATGTCGCTGAAGATCTCTAAAATGAACTGAGGTATGATGAAATCTGTACCCAATCCTATGGAGTTGAGGTATTCGAAGGACATCAAACCGCCGTGTTCATTGCTGAAGAAAATGTTGGTCAAAGGACCTACGGTGTATGCAGTACCGACGACAACCATGATGAATATGGAACCGATAAGCAATGATTTATCAAGATCCCTGTCAGACTTGGCCGACATATATCTGACAATAAGCTGGGGCTGAGTCAAGGCGCCGATTCCCACACCCATGATGAACGTAGTGACTACGGTCATCCATTCACGTGAACCAAAATCAGCGACACTGGTCCAACCTTCGAATCCAGGAGCGACACCCAATCCAGTGATATCCCCCATACGCTGTTCCCAAAGACCTACCAGGGCCTCATTTCCCTCTGTGATTCCACCAGTGTAAGCCCAGGTAACAATAAGGATGACCAGCATTCCTATGAACATGATCGAAGCCTGAAGAGCATCGTTGTACATGACGGCGATGATTCCACCGTACACGACATATACCGCGACGACTAGGGATAATCCGATCAGGATGTAATTGTAATACTCTGTAAGACCGGTGATGACTGCCAGAGAGTTGACTCCTCCTTTCAGCACTGCCGCTGTGTAGATAGGCATCATGACAAGGATCAGAATAGCTGTGAACAGCCTGATCCCTCTGGAACCGTAAATCTTTCCAAGAAGGTCGGCAAAGGTTGCCGCACCGAGTTTTCTGCCTAGTTTTCTGGTCTTTTTACCAAAAATCAAAAAAGCGACGACGAGTCCAACGAAGAGGTTTAGGAAACATAACCACATCAGTGACATACCATGGACGGCGGTCTGTCCGCCGAAACCGATGACGGCGGAAGCGCTTAGGAATGTTGCACCGTAGGACAAAGCGATAATCAAGGGGCTTGTCTTGTTACGTCCTAACAGAAAATCTTGGTTATTGGAGGTGTTCTTATAACCATACCAACCCAGAAGAAGCGTTATAATAACGAAGATAACAGTCATCACACCGAACAAGGTAAGATCGATTCCATCACTCATCGGAATCATCTCCCTCATCGGATTCTTTTCCCTTCTTCAGACTGATGTAAATGCAGTATACGACAGTAAGGATGCATCCCACATAAGCACCAATCACCCATGGGTCGGTCAAACCTAAGATATCCATTCGAATCACCAATGTTGCGTGCTAACACATAGCACGGCATCCAGTGTTATGGAAAGATGGTATATAATGATGTGGTCAGAGTATTAGCTGGAATAAGGGATGATCCTATGATATTATCGCAGGTGACTCGACATCATTGTACGAAGGTATTTTTATGACAACTTAGAATAACCCTTTGTTTGGCTTGACCGGGGCGTTTGGCGTGCCCTATACCCGAAATCGTCATAGCGGGGGTGACAGCAGCGGGCGGTCCCGCTGAGGTTCATAAGCCCATAGAGCAACTATGAAATCTTGTCCTGTAGAGTCGGAGTTTGCACAGGAAACGGCCGGAGGGTCGTTCTCCATGCATTAATCGGGGAAACCGGGTCAGGTCCTGACGGGAGCAGCCTCACTTCGAACCACTGACGTTTACGGGGTCGCAGGGTGGAGAAGCAAAGTGGTCTACTTATGTTCTGATGAGGGAACAACCGTTGTGGCCAGACACTTATTTCTTGACCTTTACGCCGGTGATGATGTCTTTATCGAAATCAAAGAGGACAATCTCTTGCTCGCCATCTGTGATCCTCAGTTTCTTGGAATCGTCGACTTTACCAACTACTGACCCGGCACAACCGACGTCGGCGAATATGTCGATGATCTCCTGAGAATGTGCGGCATCACACGAGAAAACGAAAGCACAGCCGAAATAGGTGGTTGCCCAGTGATATGGATCGACATCGTCTGGAATAGGGATCTTACGAATATCGACTGTGGCGCCCTTTTCAGAGGACTCGAGCATCATTCCGAGAGTACCGATGTGACCTGGATTACTCATGTCCTTGCATGCATGGGCCAGATGTTTCTCAGCCACCATTGCCGCGGCCTCCATCTGAGCCTGTACAAGATCCTTCGGCTTACTGGAAGTACTGTCATATGTATAAGGAACAGATTCTGGGAAAACTCCGTCGAGATCGATGACGAAAACGACATCGTCGCCACACTTGGCAGTGCTGCTAAGGAGGACGTCATCCTTCTTGACTGAGCCGATTATGGAAATCTCAATGGAATTGAAGTTGCAGTCGGGATGGGTATGGCCACCGACCAGAGGAACGTTGAACTTCTCCACCCCGTATTGTATCCCTTTCAGCAGGTCCCCGTTCATGTTGCCGTCCTTCACTGAGATGACATCCACCATGCCCAGCGGACGTCCGCCCATAGCAGCGATATCATTGACATTCACCAGTACAGCATAATAGCCTGCCAGGAACGGATCCGCTGCCATCAGCTTCTCCATTATGCCGTCAGCAGCGAAAAGAACGCACATATTCCCGTTCTCGATGACTGCCGCATCTTCTCCTTCGGCCGCAACGACCTGAGGGAATCCCGTTGTGGGGAAAAGATCCACGATATCGTGGATGGCATTCTTCCTGGTGACTCCAGGGAAATTCCTTATGGTATCTGCCATTCTTTGGAGATCGGTCATTTGAATCAGCGCCACAAGCCTCTCTTACGGAGGATAAAGATGGATACGATACAGAGAACAACCATCAGAACGAACAATATGATGTACGTATACTCGTACCCGCTTCCGGGGAGAGGTACGTTCATACCGTAGAAACTGGCGATCATCGTAGGAATGGCGATGATAAGAGTTATGGATGTCAGGAATTTCATAACGTTTGCAAGGGAATTGTTGAGATCTGATTCGACCAGCTGCCTTGTACCCTTGATGATCTGCGCGTAAGTGGTCGTCATCTCTAGAGCCTGATTGGTCTCGACTATAACGTCATCGATTAGCTCCTTGTCTTCCGGAGTAGAGATCAATCTGGACCTTCTGATCCTCTCGATGATGGAAGCGTTGACAGCAAGACTGGTCTTGAAGTAAACCAAGTTGGATTCCAATTCGTGGAGTTCAAAGAGATCCTCCCTCTTTGTGGCTTTGCGGATGGATTCCTCGATCGCATTACGCTTGACCTCGATGTACTTCAGATCGGACTGATAGTTGATAGCGATCCTGAAGAGAATCTGGAGCAGGAAACGCGTCCTATTGGACACATTTACTGTGTTGATATTCTTGTTCATCGACGACAGGATGTTATTGATTGCGAAAAGAGGCTGCAGACAGACGGTAACTATTGCCTTGTCCGTCAATGTGATTGAGATAGGGAAGGTCGTGAACTCCTCATGCCCGTTCCTCCACTCCCTTGTAGGGGCATCGACTAGAACTATTGTGTACTTGTCGGAGACTTCGGTCCTGGAGCCTTCCTCGTCATCCAGTGCAGCGGTGAGGGCCTCTCTGTCGATACCGAGAGCCTTTTGCACCAAGTCTATCTCCTCGACCGTAGGATCAATCATGTTGATCCATACATCGTTCTTGATCTGGTCCGTCTTTGCGACCTTGCCGTTAAGCATCTCGTAGATATCGATCGTCTTCTTCACCCCTTCTTCTCATATTACGAACGCCAGAATGACCAGGAAGAACATCATGAGAGTTACGGCAGTGACACTGCTGGCGACACTGCCAGTCAGCTTCTTGCGCCTCTCAGCATCCTTGATTCCCAGTTTTTCCAACAACCAATTGATGCCTCCCTCAAATAAAAATCCTCCATCGAAGGGATAGGCGGGGAGAGCGTTAGAAATCGCCAGCAGGATATCCAACCAGAACAACCAGTAAAGGATCTTCACTACAACCCAAGTAATATCGCCAGCGGGCGCATCGTACCACCAGGTGATCGCGTTCGGTATGGGGTCGAGTCCGTTGATCGGCCCTGAGAGGTACCTAAGGAAACCCTCCACATAACTGAACGCATCCGTACAGTTGTAGAACGGATCGGTGGCGGTGGTCATCATGAGTTCAGGCGTCATCATCGTGAATCCTGAATTGGAAACCGAGATTCCGAGGTATCCCTGGGAACCGGATGATGTAAGAGTGACTTCCTCATGCACGACTGTTTCTATGTCGCTTCCGTCGGAAGATACCGTAACGGTGGTTACAACTGCCTTGTCCCCGCCTGAAGTCCCCTTCATGGTGTCGAGGAAATCATTGGTGTTGTGGATTATGGCCTCTCTAGTTGATCCGGACGAATCGGTGATTGTGATTGAATAAAGATATGTGAGAACCTCGAGACCAGCGCTCTTTGCTGGACTGTTGTTGGATACAGACTTTATGAGTGCGCCCATCTGCAGAGCACTTGAGGCTCTGGATTCCCCATCTTCCAGTACATATTGAAGTCTATACAAACTCGTTGGCAATAATTCAAGATCCTTACAATCCAGACAGACACTTCTGCCAGAGGTGTCAGCAGTCACAGTATGCCATTGTTCCTCCCCATAGAGCTGAATGCCTGTTATGAGGGCGGATGTCGGTACATCCGAATAGAATGCAGGAGAATCCTTGTCTATCGAATAAACACCAGGCAGGTCATCCTCATCCATATTCTGTCCAAAATCAGCGACTGTTATGGTGGAACAGATCAAAAGCATCAGGACGATAGAAATTGTTGCCACGACGGTGTTGACGGTAATTCCTGCCGCATAAACATCTAGCTGTGCCCTGCGGGAGAGCTTAGGAAGCTGTTCCTCGTTCGGCTCACAGAAAGCCCCCAGGGGGACCACTCCGTACAATAGTCCTGTGGAATCCACATCGCAATCGTTGACACGCGACTGGATCCCGTGACCCATCTCATGGACCACCATGGCGACGAAAAGCGCAAGGATTCCGTATGTCAGTGGAAGCATAGGGTTGAATCCGGGAATGGCAAGGGCGTATTGGATACCGATTCCTCCGGAACCTAACCTTGAAGGCAAGGCAATCACGGAAAGGATCAGCATATACATCATAAGGAAGAACAATACAGCGGAAGTCAGCCTAGACATGAAACCGAAGGCATACCAGAACCTGCGGTATTTGGCAATCTTGTCCATCGTTTTGATACCGAGCCTGGTCTTGATCATTATCGTAGGCCCGTATTTCACCAGATGATACTTCAGGGCCTTCTCGGGATTCCTCCAAACCCAGAACCATATCGGTACGTAAATGATGGTCAAAATTATGAGGGCCAATATTCCGGCATCCATGCTATTCCTCTTGGGCGAGTAGGCTTTCCTCCTATAATAAGAGAATCAAATCAGATGTCAAAAGATTCGATGATTCTTTTAGCCCATTGGAGCTTGCGTAACTTGATGGACGGATCTGATCCATCCTTTGCCATGGGATGATCGTAATCGAACCCTATCAGCCTTATCTCCCTGGCGTTGAAATGTTTAGCATAGCAATATGCACGGTCACCGTCTGTGAACCCGCCGTAATTGAACACCGTATACTCTGGGGCGGATTGCGTGGTGAGGACCACTGGACCAGTAAAAAGGCCGGCATATCTCATTATGAGTTCAGGGTTGTCCCCATGGGCATGTAGAAAAGATACTGCACCGCGTGAACTCGCCTCCAGCTGCGGTTCTATCTCCCCGTCGAGATCCGTGAATATCATATCGGGCAGTATCCTCCTGGCCAGCATCCTGCCGACAGCGGATCCGGAACAGAGGATCGTCCCATTGATGCCTACGGAATCCAAATCATCCTCCAAGCAGGGAGCATTTCCAACGACGGTGACTGCCCCTTCGACCAGATGGGAGAAATCATCCCCGGAATGGAGATCTGAATTGAGAGTGACTGCCTTCAGTATACGGACTGAACTCTCGTCTTCTGTACGATCGTATCCCATGTCTGCGAGGATCTGCTCATAAATAGGTTCCCACTCTTGGAAATCCATCGTATCATCCTGCGATGGCATTCTTCCTATATTGGCTCTTGAAGTAGCTGGACACCATGGAGATGATTATTCCAAGAATGATCTCGAGAACGCCCAGCATGGGGTCGTCTACCGGACCCACATAAAACAGAGCGAGATCTATTAGTCCGGTGATCATCACTCCGAAGCTGGCGACACTAAAGCAGTCGAAAATGTTGCTCAGACGTATCGCCATGGCCTCCTGATACTCATAGATGATCACCCCGAAGATGTAAATGGTGATGGCCATCATGCTGGGCCAGACGATCATGTTGATGTAGGAAAGCAATGCTATGAACCAAGAATCGTAGTATGTGTCCTTCATCTCGTAATAGCATACGATGCAGCTGATGATGAAAACACCGACAGCGAGAGTGGTCATAAGCATCATCGTGCTTCTGGCCAGGACGTTGTCCTTGAAGTAATGAGAGTATTTGTCCCACTTTTCCGAGAAATCGTATGCATAGAGCAACAACATGAGACCTACAATCATTGGGATGAGATCCCTAGAGATTGCGGTCAGCTCAGAAACATCCTGGGTGGTGAAGAATATGACCAAGTCCGGAATGAGGAAGAACAAGGAAGCTATGAAGATGATCGCTCCTATGGGTGCGATGAACCTCTTCCTCTTGTTGCGCTCAGAGAGCATCTTGGTCAGAACGTACAAAGAACCTTCGATGTTCGGAGCCTGTTTCACGAACACCTTCTTCACAGAATCCACATGGGCCCTGGAGGAGATGATGGGGTAGATGTATTCATCCTCAGCACCGTCTCCGATGAGAACGACGTTGTCCGGCTTCACCTCATTCAAAACAGCTTCGAGTTCCGAAACCAAAGCCAGATCCGATTTGTGACCAACCTTCTCATCTCCGCAGATGAGCGCGATAGTGGCATCGGATCCCTGTTCCTGCAGATCCATGCAGGTGCTGATTGCTGCATACAGAGCGTTCAGGTCAGAATCTTCCGGGTCAGCAATTCCCAGTGAATTAGCAGCGGTTATACAGTCCTGTATACCTATGACGGGGGTGGATACCTTTCCCTTGACGCCGAAATCGTCATCCCTGTCAACGGCTAAGACCAGAGTCCGCTTCATAGAGTCGTAATCAACTCACGCCTATAAATTGTCCTTGGCCATAGTTCGATTTTTTATCGGTAGTATGCAATGAGGGTTGCATGCGGATCAGATGGCACGGACATGCATGCTTCGAATTCTCCAACGGCGAGACCACAATCGTCGTAGACCCTCACGACGGAAGATCGTTAGGGATCAGACCGCCGGTCGCTTCAGCAAATACAGTCCTGATGACTCATGACCATTACGATCACAACGCATCCCGTGTAATCAAAGGCAACCACAAGGACCTAAAGTTCGCCTACGGCGACAATGTTGTTCACGGCAACATCAAGGTCACCGGCTTTCAGAGCTGGCATGACAACACCGAAGGATCTGAAAGAGGGGCCAACACCATCTACAAATTCGAAATGGAAGGCATATCGATCTGCCACTGCGGCGACCTTGGATGTATTCCGCCAAAGGATGTATTGGATGAGATCAAGGGAGTTGACTTCCTTTTCGTGCCCGTCGGCGAGGTATATACAATGGAGGTGCCTGAGATCAAGACCCTTATTGAACTCGTAAATCCGAGGATAATAGTTCCCATGCACTACATGGTCGGAGGTCTCTCATTCAGGCTCTCGCCGCTCGATAAGTTCCTAGATATTATCCCCGTCAATGCTACGGATTTCATCGGGAACGAGCTCGATATCTCCAAATCGGACCTTCCTGACGATAAGGAATGTTGGGTCTTCGACTGCTGAATCAGTAGAGAGCGAGACCCTCTTCGATCTTTCCCATCTCGATGGGGGTGGTGTCATCTCCTATGAGAGCACCTTTAGAATTGGCCAGAATGCCTGCGCCCAGCATGCGCGATCCGTGGTTGACGGTCGTCCTAATGCATTCGACTTTGAGAACGTCCTGAATCAGTTTCACATCTTCATCAGTGGCATCTGCGTGGCAGACGCATCCTATGTTGGTTGCTCTGCAAACTGACCCTACTGTATTCACGCCTGCTATGGATGACTGAACGCACTCTACTCCGAGAGCGTCAGAGATCACCTTGACAAGCGATTTTGAATACTGGGGGTTGACGATGGCACCTTTGTCGTTGGCAAGAATGTTGTTCCCAGCCGCGTTTAAGGGGTCTTCAATAGGCGTGCATTTGATGCACTTCCCGATGGTCTCGACCTCCCTCGGATCGGCAAGGCCAGAAACGACAGCGCCGTTGGAATTCATGACGACGAGTGACCCGATCACGAATGATCCGGCCACCGTCATCAATGTGGTTTCTACTTGCAATGCCTCCTCCACATCCTTAACGAACTCGGGGGCGGCATCTCCTGCGATGAATGCGAAACTCTCGTTTACAGCCGTGTATACCCCTATGTTGGGCGTTCCTGCATAACGAGAGTATCTCATCATCTTATTCACCTCACTCTGCGAGTGAGACTTCGACAAGACCGTCGTCGAACTTGACAGCTTTGACGGTGATCTTGTTTGGAGGGTTACGGATACCGTTGGCCCAGAGCTTCTCGTTGACGCTGGCGTCAATCCAGATCTGGTCCTGCTCGGCCTTCATGTGCCTGGCGATGTTCTCCCTAAGCTCCTTGACAGCACGGTTGGTCCTGCGTGTGCGGGGTGCCTGCTTTGTCTTCCTCAGGGGGACAACGATTGTTCTCTCGATTTCATCTGCCATGCGAATCACTCCTTAATCTTGCTCATGCGCCATGACCTTCTCTTAGGGTGGCGGAGGAACTGCCTGCTTGTCCTCATCATGACCCATGCGGGGACACGGCGGTTCTGCTTGACCTTCTTGTTCAGTCTTGCCTTCATTGCGGGGGCCTTTGTACTTGACATGATTATCTCCTCTCTATGGTGATCTCCCTCTTCTTGGGGGTGATCTGCCCTAGGATGTTTCTCAGCATCTCGTCATCGACGGGGACGGGAATCCTTCCGCTCTGGGCTAACTGGACCAACTGCATTTCTATCTGCTGACCCATCTGTGGGTTAGCGAGCTTTATGTTGTTGAGCCTGTCCCTGGCCTCGGGGGTCAGGATCTGCCTCATAGCGTTCTGCAACTGCATCTCGGCCTGCTGCCTCTGCTGCTCCTGCTGTTGCTGCTGCATAGCCTGCTGCTGGAGCTCCTGCATGCGCCTCTGCCTCAATGCCTCTAATTCCGGATCGTCCATTGCTGATACCTCCTTTCAGGCCTTCATCTCGTCGTAGACCTCTTTCGCAGTGTTGTCCAGAAGGGACTGACCTGCAGGGCTGATTGCGCGGCCCTCTTTGTCCTTGGATACCAGATAACCGGCGGCCTCGAGCTGCATCAGGCATTTCCTTGCGATGTTGCGGCTTCCCTTGACTGCCTGGTTAGGCATTGATCCCCTGTCAGCGTAACCACCGTACTCGGCGGCGAGCTTGGAGGATCCCATCGGTCCTTTGACGTACAACTTCCTCATGATGGAGGCGGCACGAGTGTACCACCAGTCATCCTGGGAAGGCGCTCTCTCTGTGTGCCTTCCGGTCTTCACATACTCGGCCCACTCGGGAGGAACGATCTTGTCGTTCTCCTTCAGCTTCTGGGCCGTCTTGAGTATGAGCTGCTCGGCAGGAACATCGTAGACAGTTACCATTTCATTACCTCGCTAATGTCCACATAGCGTGGACCTAACTGAGACTTTGGTATAGAGGTATTGTATATAAGCGTTGCTAAAATAATTATGTATAACAAGAGTTACTCGTACTCCGTACGTTCGGCACCTTGCCCCCGTACGGCCTGAGGATGAAACATCCTCCAC
The DNA here is from genome assembly GCA_015063285.1 of Thermoplasmata archaeon. Classification (NCBI taxonomy): domain Archaea; kingdom Methanobacteriati; phylum Thermoplasmatota; class Thermoplasmata; species Thermoplasmata archaeon. The sequence continues at coordinate 166,316 of SUST01000003.1, read as the reverse complement.
GGCAGAATCCACAAACGAGATTCTGATATCCGTATTTGCCGAGATAATGCGATAGTATTTGAACTATTCTGCTAAAAATGCATCAACAGGATGGATATCGAACAACGGTGATGTCTACACTGCAGAGGTGCATGCGTTAATACTTTAATGCCAACTCGCATGTCAGAACATGTTCGATGAGATGGGTCCTTCGAGACTCTACACAATTGCTGGTTTCCTCGTCGCTATTGTTTTGGGAGCAGGATCCATCCTTTCAATCATTCTGTATCCGGAGTGGGATATCAAACTGAATTCATTCTCAGACTTAGGGGACTACATGTCGCCTTCCAAATGGATATTCAACGGCGCATGTATGCTTGCAGGTATCCTTCTGGCGATATTCGCTATGGGATACGTCAAGTACGGAAAGAAAATCTCAAAGATTGGTGGATATGCATTCATCTTGACAGGAATACTCATGTTCCTGGTGGGAGCCGTATCCAAAGAGGCTAGTTATGATGGTCACCTTTACATATCGATGACATTTGCATTCGTTTTCTTCTTCTCAGCTGCAATCATATGCATTCAGAACGTCATCGACAGAGAATGGAAATACCTGCTCCCCACCGTCGTAGCAGGCGCTGTGATCGCAGTCACATGGGTACTATATCTCAACGGCGAGGTCGTCAAATACGGCGAAGCTCAACTAATATGTTTCATCGGAGCACTTGTTTGGTTCCTTTCAGAGACCGTTAGGAACGCTAAATTGGGATTCGGTACGGAAATGGAAGATAAACAGTAACAAGGAACTTATTGAACTCCCAAAAGGATCGATGAGACCGGGAAGTGTTGGCGGATGAAACAAAGGAAATCTATTCAGCTGTATGTCATCGCCTTCGTATTATTGGCAGTGATACTGACAGGAGAGGTCGTATCATTGACCTCATCCCATGGAGATTTCTCATCATCAGCGGACATCAAAGGCGATTCCATAGAAGTCAATGTCTCTGGTAAGGGGTCATATACATACGATTTTGTAGTGATGAATGATTCTCTTCCCACCCCTACAGGCGTCTTCGTGTACTATGATGAAAAATACGAATCGGCTGTCGAGAATGTAGCCGTCTCACCAGGTGCAAGGGCATTGGATCAGGAATACTACGTTCAACAGATGGCCCCCACTTTGAAACTACGTGGCATCGACAACACCAAGATCTTGGATGCTGAAGAGCTTCAGGATTTGATGACTTCGGACGGCATCGGCAAAGCCGTCATCTTCCTTTCAGGAAGTCTTCCGGACACAGTATATGACGGGACATCCGATTCCTTGATCCTAAAATGGATCGAAACAGGAGGAAGATTGTACTGGTGCGGCAACGTCATCGGCAAATACATATCTCATACGGACAGCCTTGAATCGGTATCTGGAGGGCCTTCATTGTTCCTAGGCGCGGATTGCTCGGATTCATCGGCTCTGGGTAGCAGTACAATTGATAACGGATTCTACGATGCATTCTATTTCCAAAACACGGAACTCAGATACTCTCCGATACTGGACACTCTTCCTGAAGATATCGATTATATCGCTATGGGGTACACCGACGGCAAACAGGCCAGCATTACCCTGTTAAAACATGGCGAAGGGCTTGTAGGCATTATCGGAGGGGACTATTCAAGACGTCAAAGGATAGATTTGGGTCAAATCATTGCTTCCGGGGTATGTCCGGGCACAGAGATAATAGAAGACCTCAAAGGCACTATGAACTACAATGTGACCAAAGAGGTCCAGTCGGGAGAAAGAGTATACATTATCCTGGGAGGATTCTTCCCAGTATACTGCCAAATGCATGAGGCGGAATGATGGGATTCTTCAGAGACGATCGGTTCTTCTGCAAGGGAATGATCATTACCATCATCCTCGGAATTGCGATAAGACTAATCATAGGCGTAGTCCTGAAGTTTAACGAGGATGCATACTCGTGGGCAGTAATAATCTCAAACATCGAAGCCGGGAGCGGCTTGTACGATGTGTCCGGATACAACTATCCGCCGGTATGGGGGTATATCCTGGCCTTCTTCTCGCAGATTATGACTAGCCTGGGCGTAGCAGATATGGGGGTCATGAATCCCGAATTGCTCCACATCGAACCGGACCGCATCGCCTACGTGACCACGTTCGAATTCAATTTCGCCCTCACGGTGATGCTCACGATAGCGGATCTGATGACTGCGTATGTCGCATATTATATAGCGAAAGATCTAACCAGTGATGAGATCAAGGCGAAGATTACCTTCGCTCTGTTCTTCCTGGCCTTCCATGTCATCATAATATGCACATCATCGGCCATGTTCGATTCCATATCTGCCCTCTTGACCATGCTCTGCGTCCTGATGCTGGTCAAAGGAAAGGATATCCTGGCTGGAGGATTGCTGGCGACAGCGGTCTTCCTGAAACTGTTCCCAGGATTCATCATATTCATTCTTATCGCGTATCTCATCGTCAACGACAGAGACCAATGGAAAAAGAGGCTGTTCATGGCCGCTTCTGGAGCCATTGCTGTTTCTGCAGTCATAATGGTCCCGCATATACTCGAAGGACACCTAGTGGACAGCTTATCATTCATCTTTGCTAGAGTAACCAGCGATACGGGCATTGGAGGATGGATTATTAGCCATACTTCCACCCTGATGTATGTCATCATATTGGTTCTTGAAGTTCTCTTGGCGATACACTACTACAAAAAGAAACCAGAAGGGAATGGGCAGTTCTTCCTCTATGTGTTCATCGCAGTGATAATAGTCCTGCTGTATCCTGGAACGCCCCAATATGTGATCCTGATGACACCTTTCCTGGCGATAGCCGCATCCGTCTATAACCAAAAGTTCAGGAAGCCCCTGTTCGCCATGATGGTATTCACATCGATGTTCGCATTGAGTTCTCTGGATGTGCAATTCCTCACAGTCCAGACGTATACGGAGCTGATGTCAATGGAGCTATGGGATTCGATACACGAACTGTTCCATGACAACTACCTCTATGTGCTCATCGGAGGAATCGGCGGAGTAGGCCAGTATATCTGCATCCTCTGGACAATGGTGATAGCGCTGGAAGAGGCCGGCATCAACGTCTTGAAGACGATATCAAAGAGAATCAGATCCAAAGATGCAGAGAATTCGGCATGAGCAATCAGTCAACCATGTGCCTTTCACGTTAAATAAGGAGAGACATATGCAGATTCTATGACAGATGATGAGATACGGTTCTGTTACAAATGCGGAGCATCACTTCCGAATGGGGCTGATTTTTGCCCCGAGTGCGGCGCTTCGATAAGGAACGCAGGTACCTCCGAGCGTGTCGAATACACGGCAAGGCCTTCTTCAGGATTGAAGAAAGATCTTGGTGCGATCCCCATCCTCATCATGGTTTACGGCATTCTGGCCATAATCGGGGCATTATTGACCTTACTGGTCGGGGCATCACTCGAATCGATGATCGATACATTTCGCGAATTTGTCAAAGAAGGTGTCATCACCCAAGACGACTTCGATCAATTGATGAACATGCTGGGGCTGGTTGACGAGGCCGCCATTCAGGCAGTTAAACTCAAATTCATAACTGAAGGGGCGATTCTGGCCATCAGCGGAATTCTTGCTTTGGTATCGGCGAACTTCTGTAGCAAACTGCAGAACTTCAAGGTCGCTCTGACCTGCTGCATGGTATCATCAGGAGTCACCCTGTTCATGATGGTATTCCTTGACCCTACCGGAATCATACTGGCCGTTGTAGGTTTCATAATAAGCTACCTGATCTATCAGAAAAAGGACCTCTTCACAAGCTGATTGCATGAGATTCGTAGTAGCTATCACAGGTGCATCAGGTTCCATCTATGGTATCCGGCTCCTTCAGGAACTCAAGGGAGAGAAGATCCTGGTCATGTCTGAAACAGCGAAAGCCATTCTTACAGCTGAGACGGATTACACTGTTGAAGAGGTATATTCTTTGGCTGATCAAGTGTTCGAAGACGATCAGATGTTCGCATCGATAGCTTCAGGGAGTTACAATTATGATGCTATGGTGGTTGCACCGTGCAGCGAATCGTCTCTTGCAAAATTCGCATGCGGCATAGGAGATACTCTGATTTCGCGCTCAGTTGCCGTATGTCTGAAGGAGAATAGGAAACTGATTCTTCTTCCCAGGGAGACACCGAAAAGCGCGATTATGCTGGAGAATGAGCTCAAACTTGCGAGATTGGGGGTGCGCATCGTGGATGCCAACCCTGGATTCTACCCAAAACCGAAGACGGTCGACGATCTGGTTAACATAGTAGTCGGCAGATGTCTGGACCAGATCGGCCAGGAACACAAACTTTACAAAAGATGGGAGTGAGGGGCTAACCCCACTCCTTTAACGTTTTTCACTCTAGATAGATAGCAGGCCTTCCGGGAACTGCGACCTTTGCCTTACCCTGAGGATCGTATATTCCTTCAGCATCTGCTGAATATACTTCGACAGGGACCCCGTTCTCTTCTGAAAGGAACTTCGCGGCTGAACCGAACAGTGCAGCCTCATCAGTGGTGACCAGCGGGAGTTTCTGCTCTATTGTAGATCTGGAGAACTCCACTGCAACCTTCTGGGCAAGTGATGATACGGCCTTACCGTTCTTCCTCAGGTCCTCGCGGGCCATGCAGGCCTTGGTCAGATCGGGGATGGTGAGCTTGCCCTCCTTCATCATATCGAGGGCCATCTGCATGACGTCCCTCTTCCACTGAGATGACGTGTACAGGACGATCTTCTTCACATCGATTCCTGCGATCTTCCTGATCTCGGTGATGTCGGACATGGCCTCCCTAAGGAGGTTCTCCCCATACTCCGCAGATATGGATATCTTCGACTGGTCGGGCTCGGGCAGCTGACCTGCGGATACGAGCCCCTCGAATCCTGCCTGCTCCCAGAGTTCCTCAGCGACATGCGGGGTGACAGGCATCATGCATTGGATCCATATCCTGAGTGCATCCAGGATGGTCTCCTTGTTGTTTCCGCCGCGCCTGTTGTACCATTTCATGTCATTGAACATATCGAAGTACACGATGGTTGTCATCGCTCTGAGATCGTTCTTGTCCATGGCCTTCCTGATGTTGGCCAGATGGTTGTTGAACCTTGAGATGAGCCATGAATCGATGTCCGTCTTCGGCGAATCTGATTCGGATGCAATGAGGTCCTGGACCGCAATCATGATCCTGTCCGTCCTCTGACGGTAGGTGTTCACAGTGTCCTCATCCCACTCCACATCCACGAACATGGATGCCACATTGGCGTAGTACAGCCTCATGGCGTCTACACCGAATTTGGCCGCAGCTCCGGGAATCGGTTGGGCCCCTCCTTTGGATTTGGAGATCTTTGTAGCCTCGCCGGTCTTGTCCTTCTTTCCAGTGATATACCAATTGACCGTGATTCCCTTGGGCCACATCTCTGGCGGGAGAATGGCCACATGGTTCATCAGGAAAGCAGGGAAGTGGACGGTCATGTGCTCCTTTCCTCCGAGATTGAGGTCCAGAGGATACCAGTAGAGCACATCCTTCCTGATCTTATCGAGGAGATCCGTAGGGACGCCCGTGCTGTCAGACACCTGTCCGATGTCCCCTTTGCCAAGTATCGTATAGTCGAAGAAGGCCTCCGTCATCTGCTCGGGCTTGATCTGCCCTTCGTTAGCGTATATCGATATTATGTAATAGACTGGATAGAGGGTGGAATCAGAGATGGCCTCTATGATCCATTTCTTATCATAGGGGAACTTGGTTCCGAGCCAGTTTCCGAGCCTAACACATGCCCTCTCCCTGAACCAATCGAGGACACCATAGACATTGTCGCTCCACTCTGGAGGGTTGAGCTCCATGTCCTTGCAGTGGTCCTTCGTCATCTGAGTGTATTTGGGATCTGCGTAGTTGATGAACCATTGGTCGTCGATCCTCTTAATGTGAACGCGGGATCCGCATCTGCAGACTACCTCCTCTGTGAGATCGTGGAAGACATCGGCCTCTCCTGCTGCAATCATGGCCTGCTTCATCTTCTCCTGTGCCTCCTGGACACGAAGACCTGCGAACTCTCCACAGATGTCCTTCATCTTTCCGGTGTGGAATCCGTCCTTATAGACGATGTGCTTTGCATCCAGAAGCTTGGGGTCGCCAGGTTCCTTGATTCCCAGCTTGTCGATGATATCCTTTGCTGGGAAGTCTCCGTATCCCTTCATCTCGATGATCGAGATGGGGACAGTCTTGTCCAGAATATCCTGCGTGAGACCGTATTTGGTGATCATCTCTGGATTCTTCTTGATCGCTTCCAGAGAAATCCAATCGTCGGGCGCGTCCGACGGGACAGATGTGACCAGTCCAGTACCCACATCGGGATTGACGAATGTGGCAGGGAACACAGGAATCTCGCGATGAATCATGGGCGCTTCGCACATCCAGCCGACCATTTCCTTTCCGGGGACCTTACCGACAACTTCAACCCCATCTTTCTGTAGCTGGAGCTTCTCTGCGGCCTGATGGGATACGATCCAAGTCTCGCCGTTGTATCTGACCTTGTTGTATTCTGTCTCTGGATCGACCCAGAAACAGACCTGTCCGTAAACAGTCTCGGGTCTGAGTGTTGCCGCAATGAGGAATTCATCGCCGTGCTTGAATTTCAGAAGGGTATACTCCTGCGTCTCAGCCTTTCCTCCCTTGGATATGTCTGTCTCGGATGCGTCGACTGCCACGGGTCCACAGTTAGGGCATACTGGTGCATAGTAGGGCTTTTGGATCAGCATGCCTGCATCATGGAGCTTCATGAACTGCCATTCGATGAACTTCGCATAGTCGGGATAGAGCGTACATGTGAATCTGCGCCAGTCGGACAGGAATCCGAACCTGCGCCAGTAATCGTTCTGATATACGTTATTGAAGAACTCGATGACAGACAGAGGATCCTTCATCTTGGCGATATCCTCATCTGTGCAGCCGTTCCTCTTGAGATAATCTATGGTACCCTCGTCCCCTCTGGAGATCCTCCTGTAAAGGCTGATTCCTCCGTTACCAGTGGCGTGGGTTCCTACGGGGAAGAGAACGTTGTAGCCTGTCATACGCTTGTACCTTGCAATGGCATCAAGGTAGGTGTATCCTCTCAGGTGTCCGACATGCAGGTATCCCGTTACTCCGGGGTATGCGAAGATAGCCATGAATTTCGGCTTACTGTCGTCCCTTTCAGACTTGTCCAGACCTGCTTCTATCCAGCGGGTCTGCCATTTCTTCTCCATCGTTCCGTAATCGTATGCCATACTGTATCCCTACTAATGATGTGGCTGGGAATAAGACGACTCTTAATATACTTTCTTTATAATAGGGGAGAAACGTAATTGATACGTCTGTCGGACATTTACATTGTTGTCCGACATATTGTAAGACGTTTCGGAGGACAATGTAAGACGTTGTCCGACAATTATATATACTCTGTCTGACATAGTCTTACTTGCAGTCAAAGAAGGGATGGGACTCTACGGAAACTGCAAGCAAGGAAGGATGAAAATGTCAGACGACGGAACCAAGATCACGATCAGGATGGGACCCGAGGAAATCCAGATGATGGAGGACTTCATGGGAGATCATGACATCGGCAACAGGTCTGACTTCATCCGTGACGCGATCAAGGGTTACATAGCCTCGATGAAGGCCGGACAGCCCATGACCGCGGAGGGCGGGATCTTCGTCCGCCTTAGCGATGTACAGTTGGAAACCTTGAACGGACTCGTACAGACCGGTCTTGCCGTATCTGAGGAGGAGTTCATCAGAAAATGCCTCTTGGACAAGATCGTGCCCAAGAGCGTAGAGGATGAAACCATAGAGAACGCATTCAGGGCAGCACAGATGAAAGCCGCATACAAGTGAAGAAACACAAAAAGGGATGGGAAATAAGCATAATCCGGTGGATGGGATTGGCCTTAAGGCCAACCGGATCATGCTGTTGGAAACGCCTTAACAAAACACAATGGGGATGCACACAATGGTGTACAACACAGAGAACAAACACAAGGTCGCAATCGTCGGCGTCGGAGGAGCAGGATGCAACTTCGTAAGCGCTTTCACCGGAAGGTGTGACATGGACACTATCGCGATCAATACCGACAAGGAGGCCCTTCACGCTTCCACCGCCGACAGGAAGATCTACATCTGCAAAGGTGTCGTCCTCCACGGAGAGGGTGCTAAGGGAGATGCTAAGCTCGGTATGCAGTGTGCTGACATCCACATTGAGGAGATCAAGGAAGCTCTTGCCGGCTACGACAAGGCTTTCATCGTGGCTGGACTCGGTGGCGGAACCGGAACCGGAGCCGCACCAGTCGTGATTGAGGCCGCACAATCCCAAAATGTAATGACATTTGCAGTAGCGATCAAACCCTTCTCCTTCGAGGGATCCAGGGTTGAGGTCGCAAAGGACGGATTCGGAAAGATCAGGGCCGTTTGCCCCTACGCTGCTGCCATTGGCAACGACATCATCCTTTCCAGGATGTCCGACATGACCATGGATGAGGCATACTCGTCCATCAACTCGGTCATTATGGCCCACATCGAGGCCTGCGTCGCCGAGTACCCCCAGAACAATGACCGCGATGTAACTGAAGAGTGCGCGGCAGTGTTCGATAACTTCGTTCAGAAGTCCCCCATAGCAGACTTCATAAACGCTTGACTTTTCCTCCACTGTCGGACGGCGCTGCCGTCCGACACACTTTAATTCTTCCGGTTACGAACCGGTTTTATCAATAATAAAAGAGAAAGGCGGGAATGCCCGCCTTAAGATTTTTTGAGAGATCAGGACATCGAAGAATAGCCCATCTCGAATGCCTTGACATTAAGGTCTCTGAACTTCTCAGGAACCTGAGCGATCAAACTCTTGAGAAGGACATCCTTAGGTATGGGGAATCCCTTCATGGCCGCTACTGCACCGATCATCACCGCGTTGGCCGCTACAGCCTTTCCAGCTTCGATAGCGATCTTAGTGGCATCCAAGGTGTACAGATTCTTGTTGGCCTTCAGAACGGCATCCTTAAGGTCCTCGATGTCCGGATACTCCTCGAAACCTGCGGCAACCATTGAGGGAAGCACAGGGTCAAGATTCATAAGAACAATAGAATCCTTGTTTCCAAGAGGCAGGTTCCTACAGGTCTCCGCAGGCTCGAATCCCATTATAAGATCGGCACATCCTGCCGCCTCCAGCGGGCTGATGACATCGTCACCAAAACGAAGTGTGGAAAGAACGCTTCCGCCCCTCTGGGCCATTCCGTGAACCTCACTCATAGCGACCTTATATCCCATGTCCATGGCTGCATTACCGAGAACCATGGATGCCAAGAGGACTCCCTGTCCTCCGACTCCGACAATCTGCACAGTGTACTTCATTGTCTCACCTCGATGGCACCGGTAGGACAGACATTGGCGCACATACCGCAGCCGATACATTGGGTTGGATCGGTAGAGATGACTCCGTCCTTCTTGAATAACGCAGGACATGCTATGGTCCTGACGCAGTTGTAGCACTTCACACACTTATCCTGGTCGACGTTGACCTGCCTAATGACCAACTGCTTCTGCTTCTTGAGCTCCAGTGGACATGGGCATTTGGAAATGACCACAGCGACACCGTCGAACTCCAAAGCATCCTTCATAACCTTGGTGGCAGCCTTCACATCATAGGGATTGATCTCCTGAACAAACTTGACTCCGACACCTTCGACAAGCTTCTTGATGTCGATGGCTTCGGTGGAGACCCCTCCGAAGTCCCTTCCGGTTCCAGGGTTGGGCTGATGTCCCGTCATGGCTGTGGTACGGTTGTCCAGTACCACGATGACGACCTTATGGTTATTAAACAGGGCATTGATCATCGGAGGGATTCCTGCATGGAAGAATGTCGAATCCCCCATGAATGCAATCGCCTTCTGATCAGTGGATTGTGCAAATCCGCCTGCAGCTCCGGCTCCTCCTCCCATGCATATGATGAAATCTGCAGCCTTGAACGGAGGCTGTACGCCAAGCGTATAGCATCCGATATCAGAACAATAGATGACGTCAGATGTGCCTGCCGCCTTCTTCGCTGCTGCGAACATTCCTCTGTGAGGACATCCGGCACAAAGTGTCGGAGGCCTGTTGGGAAGGACCACATCTACCTTTGCCATAGGCTGACTGAATTCCTGGACCTCCACGAACTCTTTGATTCCCTTGAGCGTGTCAGGGGAGAACTCCCATTGTCTGGGAAGGTGACCCGACCTCTTTCCGTAGACAGGAACATTAATTGAGTTCTGAGCACAGATCCTCAGTATCTGGTCTTCCACGAAGGGTTCAAGCTCCTCTACAACGATGATTGCCTTCTTTCCCTTGATGAATTCGGCGATCTTCTTCTCCGGAAGAGGGTTGGTGAATCCCAACTTGAGAATTGAAACACCCTTTACGAACTCGCGGACATAGGTGTAAGACACACCCGATGTGATTATTCCGATATCTCCAGAGCCTTCAACAAAGTTGTATTGTGATGCTTCGGATAATTCCTGTGCCTTCTTGTATAGGTCCAGAAGCCTCACCCTGTTCTGCTTCGCATATGCAGGAATGTTGACGAATCTTGCGACATCTTTGTCAAAATGTCCGATCTTCTTTGGCTCTGCCTTCTTACCTAGGTCAACCACACCGCGTGCATGGTTGACTCTCGTAGTTGTCCTGAATATGAGGGGCAGGGTGAGCTCCTCAGAGACCCTGTATGCCTCCTTTACCATATCCTTAGCTTCCTGAGGTGTGGAAGGCTCCATCATAGGGAGCAGCGCCAGTGTAGAGTAGTAACGGTTATCCTGCTCATTCTGGGAACTGTGACATGAAGGATCGTCAGCAGACATTATGAGCATGCCTCCCCTGACACCGGCATAGGCCAAGGTCATCATCGGATCGGCCGCTACATTGAGTCCGACATGCTTCATGAACACGAATGACCTCACACCTGATGAGGCTGCCGCAGCGGATACTTCCATGGCCACCTTCTCGTTGGTGGAGAACTCGAAATATAGGCCCGCTTCGTCCGAGATCTTCTCGAGAATGTTTCCAACTTCAGACGAAGGGGTACCTGGATAGGTCGAGGCGAAACCCGTTCCAGCCTCGATGAGCCCTCTGACAATGGCCTCATTTCCGAGGAGGAGCTGTTTTCCCTCTTCAGCAAGCAAATTCGGCATTTGAACACCTTTGAATGAGACCTCTATCTATCCCTCCCTTTTTATGGTTTGGTCATACAGATAAGGCAAATCCTGCGTACAATGTCTGAAAAGATGTAAAGATAATGAAAGATGGGGGATTGACCCCCGTTTGATGCCTCAGATGAAACCGTAGGCTTTGAAGAAGTTGTCTATGTCCATCTCCTTCTTGTACTTCTCAGTCTCCAATGTGAAGTTGTCTATGAAATAGAAGAACTCCTCATCGAATTCCAAACTGACAAGATCGGGGTGCATTATGTTCATGTAGAACAGCATCTCGATGACATACAATGGACTGTTTCCTGCCTCACGGGCCATACCGAGATAGTAGTTATCAGTCTCAGCAGTCTTCAACTCCTCTGCCCATGATGCAACAGTCACATCCAGATCCCTCTGTCCGCGGAGACCGTCGTGCTCATTGTCGATCCAATATACAACCTGGTGTCCGTCGTTCTTAGCATCTTTCAGTACCTTCAGGATATCCTCGGTCCTCAGATTGTTGTAATTGTTGGGTAACCATGTGGTATGATCTGCCACAACATAGCAACCCGCCCAATCAGCATGGATCATATTGGTATTGCCCTTTCCAGTGATACTATATGTTCCTGTGGTCTGGTATGAGGGAGCGTTCCTAGACATGATAAGTGCTCCTTTATCAGACTCTTTGATAGTAGATGCCGCGTTCTCAACAGTTGTCAGAACCTTGTCGTGCCATTCGAGATAATCGTAGCATTGATCCATGTCACCCTGCAGGAGGAATCCAAACATCAGGATAGAACGGTCGATATACTCGTTAAGATATGGAACACCGCTATTATCACAGGTGTTCATGAACATCACATCGATTCCGACGGGATTCAGCTTCTCTTTGGATAGAGGGTCGGCCTTTGCATCGCAGTAACCAGGCACATATACGTTGATCTTCTGTTCCATCATCGACTCGTAGTTGGGAGTCTCGGTACTTCCGAAACTTACAGCCTTTGCTGCATAGCTGTTGAGCTTTGCCCAATATGTCGCGATGGTGTCATCGACCATTGCGAGTTTAGGTGTCAATCCTGTAGCCTCAGCGGTGTACAGTCCGCTGCAATAACTTGTTGCGAATGTCTTTACAGGCCAGGAGACCTTTGCGACGGTGAAATAATTGTCGATGTAATAGACATCCAGCTTTGTAGACTCCTTTGCATTGATGATCTTTTTGAGATAATCGACATCATCACCGTTGATCTTTCCGTCAGCATTTGCGTCGGCCAACTGAGTCCATTTCACAGAACCCTTTACCATTGCCTCCAATGCAGTGACATCGGCTTCATCCAAGACATCATCCTCATTGGCGTTTCCATACACCCAAAGTCTGGAGTCTGCGTCCGGGAAATCCTTCTCTTTGATCTCTTCACCTACTCTAGCACCGTTATTATTATCGTCGCTTCCTCCTCCGTTGGAGAACGCGATGAATGCAACGGCGGCCACAGCGACGATGACTACCGCTATGATAGCTATCATCACATTCTTGCTTATTGCCATGATATCACTCAATCATATTCGGGGATCAGGCGCACCTGAGGGACCCCGTTAAAATCACTTACTTCAGCGTTTACATTGTAAACAGTTTTGATGTTCTCAGTCGTCAGTACCTCTGCAGGCTTTCCGTCTGCGAACACCCCTTTCCCATACATGAGAACTACACGGTCTGCGTATGCTGCTGTGATATTCAGGTCATGACAGACCATCAGAACGATTATCCCTCTATCACGGGCATACGATTTCAAGAACCTCATCACGTCCATCTGATATTTCACATCAAGATTCGATGTAGGTTCATCCAGAATCAAAATGTCAGGCTCCTGGACTAATCCGCGGGCTATCAGTACCCTTTGCGTCTGTCCTGCACTCAGCTGTCTTATATCTCTGGTAGAGAATTCCTGGAGTCCAAGAAGATCTATGGCTGCATCCACCACCTTGATATCACGTTCGGATGTAGTCCAGCCAGCACGCGGATGCCTACCCATAAGGATGGCCTCGGGAACAGTCATCGAGAATACGTTGGATTGTGAATTCGGAACGAAGGCCAATATCTTAGCGATATCCAGAAGCCCCATAGTATGTACGTCGACCCCATTCACATAAACGTGACCACTCTTCGGTTTGAGGAGCTTATTGATACATTTCACAATGGTGGTCTTGCCTACACCGTTAGGCCCTAAGATACAAACCAATCCTGGTTCAGTTATCTCCAGATTTACATTCTCAAGGATATTAGTCTCATCATAACCGAACGTCATGTCCTCAATCTTGATGCTTAATGGCGTATTGTCGTCACACTGGCGGGGCTCCAAGAGGATGGATTTGCAATCGGCTGTTTCATCCGTCAAGACCACACCTCCTTGGAATTGCGAAGGATCAGGAACAGGAACAATGGACCTCCGATACAAGCAGTTATCACTCCAACAGGCAATATCGTAGGCTGAGCAATTGTCATCGCCACCAGATGAGATGCTAAAAGCAGTACCGCACCAAAGAATCCCGAAGCAGGAATCAGATACCTGTTATCAGTTCCTATGATGGCCCTTACCATATGTGGTGCCACTAATCCGATGAATCCAATGATACCAGTGAAACTGACGACAGTAGCCGCCACTAGAGTAACGACGAGAAGAAGAATCAATCTCTTTCTTTCGACATCTACACCGAGAGTCTTTGCGCTTTCATCGCCTAAACCCATCAGATTCAACTGGTTGGACATATATTGAACATAGATCGTTCCAAGAATTGTCACAATCAGAACGATTCCAGCTTCACCCATACTAGTACCGTCAACAGACCCGATCATCCATTTGTACACTGCTGAAAGATCCTCAGGATCGGCAATGAGCATGAACAATTGAGTGGCTGCATTGAAAAGGTACATCAGTGCGATACCACAAAGTATCATCATTGTAGGGGTTGCATTACGGAATTTACTCAAAAATAGGATTACCAGAGCTGGAAGCAACGAGAATATGAATGCGTTAACAACAAGGCCCGCCCCTGCCACAAGTTCGAAACCTATAATCATAGCAAGGGCTGCTCCGAATCCGGCACCAGAAGATATTCCCATCGTGTAAGGGTCTGCAAGAGGATTCTTCAGCATACTCTGCATACATACTCCGCTTATTGCAAGACCAAAACCGCACACTATAGCGGTAACAATAGCGGGCATCCTGAGATTGATCACTATGTGATAAATTGTGATATCACTCGGTTCCCTCCCCAGAATTGCATCAATAATGCTGTTGAAAACATCTGCCGGGGAGATGTCGTAAGAACCGACGGTGGCAGCAAAAAGAGACAATAAGAGACAAGCCAGAGCACATAGAACAATGAACCCGACCCTCTTTGTTGTCATCTTGCGATATTCAGTTTTGAAATCGGATTTTGCTGTTGTATCGATTTCACTCATTGTCACCGTCATATTGGTGTTACTATTTAGAAATAAGTGTTACTAATTGAATAAAAAATAATTTGCTGAACAAATCAACTTTATATATGAATAAACTCGGATAATATTGCTCCCAGATTGAATTTAATCAAATACAATTCCCGAAACTCTAATAATCAGTTAACAGATAGGGCCGAGTAGGCGAGGGTTGCCGAGCTAGGTCAAAGACGCAGGACTTAGGATCCTGTCCTTAGTGGTTCATGGGTTCGAATCCCATCCCTCGCACTCTTTCTTTATTTATCATGCACATTTACCCTCTATGAAAAGTAAGATGATGGCGGCCGTTGTGCTGTCCCTGCTCGTTGCTGGAATCATCGCACCCATTCTGCCTATGGAAGAATCCGATGGTCTTTCTCCCAACGAGTTCAGCATCTCCATACCTGGAACAGAAGCACCTGAAAAGCCAATAAGCTTGGTTCTGGGAAACGGTGAAAGTACTTCATGGAACATCAATGTTGTCAACAGGACCACTGAGAAATATCTGGAAGCCAAGTTCACTGTGGTAAGTGAATGCGAGGATGTCAAAGTAACAGAAAAACCATCCAATGGTCTCATCGTACCGATGAACGGAGTGGATCATGCCAATGTCCTCTCTGGAACGCTAAAAATTACCGTCAACGATTATGTAGATTCGAATGAAAATGCTCACTTGAAACTGATCGTCGATGTTAACGATGTTGATGAGAAGCTCAACCCCGTAAGCGTTACAGTGGATTTCGATATTGAAATCAAAACTATCTTCGATACATCGGGTTCTTACAACAAGTTCCTCGAAATCTTCGAGAACAGACTTCCGGCGCCATTCAATTCGCCTATCGTCCCTTTCCTAGTGACCATCGTCTTCTGGATGGTAGTTGCGGCCCTTGCCACCAGGCTAATTGCACCGAGACTGGCAAGAGCCCTCGACAAGCATACAACCACGGATGATGCTCTGAAATTCGAGAAGGCGATCTCCAAACTCATATTGATTTTAGTCTTCTTCTTGAGCATAGACCAGGGACTGAGTATCCTTGGCGCTGATGCTGTACTTATTTCTGACTTTGTCAGATTCTCATTCATTATCTATGTTGTAATCACCCTGCTGATAGCTTGGAAGATATACCTGGTATTAGCTCAAGGAATCCTTTCAAGATTCGAAGACAACGATGACAGCGCCATCGATATGACCTTGCTACCTTTGTTCAAGATGATTGGTAAGATCGTCTTTTGGGTTATCGGTGCCGCCGCCATCCTCGGCTCCTTAGGAGTGGATCTGCAGGGAATCCTTGTCAGTGCAGGTGTGGTATCACTCGGAATAACCATGGGTGCCCAGAACGTGCTCTCACAGTTCTTCAGCGGAATCGTCCTGCTCATGACAAGACCGTTCAAGAAGGGAGACTTCCTGAAGATCAACGATAAGGTATACATCGTTCAGAAGGTGAGACTTATGTTCACCGAGTTTACCGGATGGGATAGGGATCAGATTATAACTATGCCGAACAACGCTGTGACCGCAGCCACGATCGTCAACCTCACCAGGGAAGACGAGGCATACAGGCTGTATGTCTACTTCTCGGTGGCATACGGTGTCGATTTGAAGAAGGCCGAAGAGGTCATGCTGAAGGTCGCGAATGAGAGTCCGGTTGTCCTTCATGACAGTGAGCATGCTGCACCCAATGTGAGGATGACAAGCTTCGAGGACTCTGGTATCGAACTCAGATTAGGCGTGACTGTAAGAGACTTCAACGGAACGATTACCGACGCCTCAGCGCTGAGGATGGCAGTCTATCAGGCATTTGTAGACAATGATATCGAGATCCCCTACAACAGGTTGGAGGTAACGATGCTGAATGACTGCTTCAAGGGAGAGAAAAAGCCTGGAGATATGATCTCCGACTGATTTCTCGAACGCCCCTTTGGGGCTATCTGAAACAATAATAAAAGGCGGGGTTTCCCCGCCTAAATGTTTTCAGTTCACCAGTCTGTGGTACTCTGTGATGCTTCTAACACCAGTCTTACCGTGTCTGGCGACCTTGATGGCACCAACAGTCATCTCGGCACCCTGGATTGTTGTGATGATCGGAATCTGAAGTTCGACCGCGAGTCTCCTCATGGCCGCTCCATCCCTGATGGCTCCAGACTTCTGAGTCGGGGTGTTGATGATCATTTGGATCTTACCCTCTCTCATGGCGCTCATTGCGTTGGGGGCCATGTTCTCACTCACCTTATAGAGGGTCGCCACAGGCACACCGTTCTCGATGAGATACTTGGCGGTCCCTTTAGTGGCATAGATGGTGAATCCAAGCTCGTCCAGTGCTTTTGCAGATGGGAGAATCTTCTCCTTATCGTTGTCGTTCACGGTGATGTAGACTCCGCCTGCATCCACAGGGTAGTTGCATCCTGCAGCGACCTGTGCCTTGTAGCATGCAGCATAGAAGTCCTCGTCGATACCCATGACCTCTCCGGTGGATTTCATCTCAGGTGTTAGGATAGAATCCACTCCGGGGAGCTTTAGGAACGGGAAGACAACTTCCTTCACAGCATAATGGTCCAACTGCTTGTATCCTGTCAATCCGAAGTCCTTCAGCTTCTTTCCGAGCATGATCTTGGTGGCTATTTTGGCCATCTGGATTCCGGTGGCCTTGGAGATGAACGGTACTGTCCTGGACGCTCTGGGGTTGGCCTCGATCATGTAGATCTCCTTGCCCTTGACCGCCAGCTGGAGGTTCATCAGACCTTTGATGTGAAGTGCCAAAGCGACCTTCTTTGTGATGTCCAGGATCTCATTCACAGTATCCTGTCCGATCATCTTGGGAGGCATGACCATGGTCGCATCCCCGGAGTGGCATCCCGCATATTCGACATGCTCAAGGATTCCTCCGACATAGACATCGGTTCCGTCCGCGACACAGTCGACATCGATCTCGATTGCATCTGTGAGATACTTATCGATCAAGATGGGGTGGTTCCTAGAGACTTTGACGGCGCTCTCGACATAGGTCTTGAGGTCATCGGCAGAGTAGACGATCTCCATCGCTCTGCCTCCAAGAACATAGGAGGGCCTGACGATAACAGGGTATCCAATGTCCTCTGCGATCTGCTTAGCCTCCTCGAAGGAATATCCGGTACCTGATGCGGGCTGCTTGATCTTCAGCTCATCCATCAATTTGGAGAACCTGCGTCTGTCCTCTGCCACATCCATGTCGTCCGGAGATGTTCCCAGGACCTTCGTCTTGGTACCTGCGAGGGCCTTTTCCAAATCAACCGCAAGGTTAACGGACGTCTGTCCTCCGTACTGACAGATGACACCGTCAGCATCCTCTGCCTCAATGACGTTCAGAACATCCCCGAGGGTGAGCGGCTCGAAATACAGTCTGTCGGACATATCGAAGTCTGTAGATACAGTCTCGGGGTTGTTGTTGACGATGACCGCATCGACACCTTCCTCCTGAAGGGCCATGACTCCGTGCACACAGCAGTAATCGAACTCTATTCCCTGTCCGATCCTGATGGGACCTCCTCCGACGATGACTACTTTCTTCTTATCCTTGACCTGCACCGACTCCGATTCTCTGCAACCGTATGTGGAATAGAAATACGGGGTCTTTGCCTCGAACTCTCCGGCACATGTGTCGACCATCTTGAATACAGGGATGAGGCCCTGCTTCTTCCTCTGCTCGCGTATGTCCAAGGATGCCTTTCCGGACAGCTCTCCGATGGTCTCATCGGAGAATCCCATGAGCTTTGCCTCTTTGAGGACCTCGGGCGTGAGTCCGGCCTTGATCTTGTTCTCCATGTTGATGATGTTCTTCAATTTCCTGATGAAGAAGACATCCCAGTTGGTGAGCTCAGCGATCTTCTCGGGATTCCAGCCTCTCCTGAGTGCCTCTCCCATGACGAAGATGCGCTGGTCAGTTGCATGTCTAAGCAGATCGTCTATGTCCTTGTCCAGGACATCGAACCTGTCCAGACCGTTCACACCGATCTCCAAGGACCTGAGGCCTTTCAAAAGACACTCCTCGAAGGTCCTGCCGATGGCCATCGTCTCTCCGGTGGATTTCATCTGCGTACCGAGATGTCTGTCCACTGTACGGAACTTGTCGAAAGGCCATCTCGCTATCTTCAGCACGACGTAGTCGACCGAAGGCTCAAAAGCGGACATCGTTGTTCCCGTGACCTTGTTGGGAATCTCATCGAGAGTGTATCCGAGACCTATCTTCATGGATACTCTTGCAATAGGGTATCCGGTAGCCTTGGAAGCCAAGGCAGATGAACGGGACACACGAGGGTTGACTTCGATCAGCCTGTAGTCCCCGTTCCTCGGGTTGAATGCGAATTGAACATTGCATCCTCCCTCGATGTTCAACTCTCTCATCACCTTGATTGCGGAGTTCCTGAGCTTGTCCACATCCTTCTCCGAAAGGGTCAGGATAGGTGCGCAGACTATGCTCTCACCGGTATGGATTCCCATCGGATCGATGTTCTCCATATTACAGATGATGATACAACTGTCATTCGAGTCCCTCATCACCTCGAACTCTATCTCTTTCCATCCGAGGACCGATTCTTCGATCAGAACCTGGTGGATACGACTGTATGCGAGACCGTGGGCTGTAATCTCCCTAAGTTCAGCCTCGTTGTAAGCGATACCTCCGCCTGTTCCTCCCAATGTGAATGCAGGTCTGACCAGTACAGGGTACCTTCCGATCTTGTTGGCAGCGGCGATTGCCTCATCGATCGTGTTGACGCTCTCAGACATGGGGATCGGCTCACCGATCTTCATCATCGCCTCCTTGAACAGCTCTCTGTCCTCCGATTTGGCAATGGCGTCGGGCTGAGTTCCGATGAGTTCGCAGTGGAGTCTTTCCAATGTTCCGTTCTCTGCCAATTCCGAACAGATGTTCAGACCGGTCTGTCCACCCATACCAGAGACTACACCATCAACACCTTCTTTCTCGATGATCTTGGCTACCGTTTCGGCATTCAGAGGCTCGATGTAGACTGCATCTGCAGTCTCCGTATCTGTTTGGATCGTAGCGGGGTTGGAATTCACAAGGACGGTCTTGTAGCCTTCCTCCCTCAGAGAACGACAGGCCTGGGTTCCTGAGAAGTCGAACTCTGCTGCCTGACCGATGACTATAGGTCCAGAACCTATGACCAGGACCTTCTTGTAATCCTTCTTCATTGCAATCCCCCCTTGATGACAGCAAGGAAATCGTCATAGAGGAACACCGTGTCCCCCTGACCTGTGCCTCCCTCCGGATGGTATTCGTATCCGTAGATCGGCAGTTTGGAGTGCTTGAAACCTTCGATGACGTTGTCATTGAGGTTTGTCTGCGTTACTGTGAGTTCGGTAGCACCTATGCTCTCGGGATCGATGGCCAGATCCTGCGACTGTGAGGTCATGCATATGCGTCCGTTGATCTTGACAGGCTGATTGCATCCATGGTGCCCACACTTCATCATCTTGAGCTTTGCACCGAATGCGAGGGCGATCAGTTCGGAACCGGCAGCGATTCCCATAATCGGCAGCTTTCCAGAGAGTCCCTTTATGGTCTCCACGGTGACCGCCATCTCCTTGGAGCAGGGACATCCCGGTCCGCTGGAGATTATTACACCCTTGACACCTGATTTGATGATCTCATCGGCTTTGGCATCATAAGGGAATCTTATGACATTGAACCTCTCGCCCAGAGACTTGTATAGACCGCACCTGGTACCGCAGTCTATGACAGCGACGGTGACGTCCTTGCCGTTGTCGAACTTCTTGACATCTTTGTGGGAAACATCCTTCACGGACCTGTCGATCTTTATCGATTTGAGTTCTTCCACGACTTTGTTTATATCGGCCCCTTCCTTGACGATCTTTCCTTTCATCGATCCGTCCTTACGGATCTTAAGTGTGAGTTCACGGGTGTCGACACCTGTCAGCCCAACTGCGCCTTTCTCGGCCATGAAATCGCCAAGCAATGTTCCGTTATAGAACTCGGAGGGTTCCGTACAAAGTTCCCTGACCACAATTCCATTCACATGAACCTTACCGGATTCATTGAATTCGTTCGAAACGCCATAATTTCCGATCAGAGGGTAGGTGAAGACAATTATCTTTCCTTTGTTGGCCGGGTCGGTTATCAATTCCTGATATCCGTCGACCCCTCCGGTCAAAAACACTACTTCTCCAGCTTTCTCGATGTCTGCACCGAAAAGCTGACCATCAAATACAGTCCCGTCTTGCAGGACCAGGTAGCCTCCTGTCATCGAGATTCAAGTGATTTACGTAGCGTATATAATTCCTTGTCTCTCGATTTTACATACGATTTTTTGAGTTGTCGGTTTTCAGACATTTTTCGATTTGACGACAAAAACGATACAATTCTATAACTCCACTCCATCCCCCTTCTATGCGCATTCTGGCAGAGGATCCATCTAACGAGAGCATCAAGCTGCAGGTGGAAAGCGACGAGGACCTTTGGCATCTATACAACATCATAGAGGTTGAGGATCTGGTCATCGCTTCGACAACAAGACGCGAAGAGAAGTCTGCCGACAAGATCAGAGCAGAGAAGATGGAAAAGAAGCGCATGACCCTGGGCATCAGAATAAAGAAGATAGAATTCTCCGAGGACGACCTCCGCCTCAAGCTTCTGGGAACGATCGAGACAGGGCCTCAGGACATCGGACAGCACCACACCCTGATATTCGAGAACGGTGACAACCTTACCATCCAGAAGAAGAAATGGAGGGCAACTCAGCTTGAGAGAGTCAAACGTGCTGTGAGCGAATCCAAGAAACCTCGCATCGTATTCGTCTCCTTGGATCAAGATGAGGCCACCATAGCTGTGCTGAGGCAGTTCGGACTTAAGGAGGTGGCGACCGTTCGTTCGGGGAGATCCGGAAAACAGTATGAAGAGAAACCGTCAATCGACGGTTACCACGGAGAGATCCATTCAAAATTGAAGACTCTGCTCGAGCCCAACATGCCCTTAGTCCTGCTTGGTCCCGGATTCGAGAAGGAGACACTTGCAGAAGATCTCAAGAAGATAGATTCTGAACTGTACAAGAAGATTCACGTCTACCACACCGGTCAGTCGGGAATGGTAGGGATCAACGAACTCATGAAGGCAGGAATGGGTGCCGACGTGCTGAGAGAATCGTCTGTAGGCGTAGAATTGGAAGCGGTCGAACAGCTGATGACTGCTATCGCCAAAGACGGTTTGGGGACCTACGGGCCCAATGAGGTCATGAATGCAGCCATGGCAGGTGCAGTTGATAAACTGCTGATCCTTGACAGCAAGGTACGTGAACAGGACCTGGATGACATAGTCCGTGCGGTAGAGAATCAGAAGGGATCGGTCATCATCGTATCATCCCAGCATGACGGGGGAAAGGAACTGGCGGCCCTTGGCGGCATGGGTGCAATCCTTCGTTACAAGATGTGAGGTGTTAACGGCGTTAGTCGATAGAACCGTTGTAACTCCTCGTCCCAATATAATCTGATGATGATATGATGTGTTCATGTTCGATAATCTCAAGATCAACGAAATCTTCACTGAGAGGAATGTTCCTGCGATCATAATGTATCTCTATCTTTTCGGCCCTAAGACCAGGACAGAGATCTATGACAATATATCGAAGAACCCGCGCATGCCCATAAAACTGGACAAGCTGATAGAGAGCAAGGTTATTACGACGATTCCCGGCAGATCCCAAAAATGGCCTGTACTGAAACTTACAGAGACTGGAATGCAGTTTGGCCGTATGCTGTGCACAATGGAGGATCTGGCCGGAGGGGATGCGTGTAAGAGCAAATGGCTAGGTCTAAAGAAGACCCTTGAGCAGTTCGGATACGTAGAGACCAAGGAGGATTAACCCCCTCGAGGTCACTCGTAGCTGCGCTTATCCGTAACGTGGACTGACTTGCCCTCGAATCTCGGAAGTGTACCGGGAAGACAGAGCTTGACTTCAGCTTTGATGTTGAGTACATCCTTGAGCCTTCTCGATAGCTCAATGGACATTTTGTTCAGCTTCACCATATCTTCGGTGAGTGATTCCTCCGTCAGTTCTACCTCGACAAGAAGGTTGTCCATGTAGTTCTCGTTGGTAAGAGTCAGGTGGTAGAATGGCGACAGCCAGCTAAGCTCACCTATGACACTCTCGATCTGGCTTGGGAAGACATTGACACCGCGGACCACGAGCATGTCATCGGTCCTTCCTGATATCCTCATGAGTCTCGGATGGGTCCTTCCGCATTTACATGGCGTCCAATCGATGGCAGAGATATCCCCGATTCTGTATCTGATAAGCGGGAATGCTTCCTTCTGAAGCATGGTGATCACGATGGCCCCCCTCTGCCCTTCTTTGCACGGCTGATCATTCTCGTCAAGGATCTCGACGTATGCTAGGTCCGCCCATAGGTGCAATCCGTTCTGCTCTTCGCATTCGAGGAACATAGGCCCGTAGAACTCGCTTGCCCCGTAACAGTTGTATGTCTTGATACCGGTACGCTGTTCGAGTTTCTTCCTCATGCTCTCGGACCAAGGCTCGCCTCCGGCGATTCCCTTCCTGACCTTGGTGTCCTTTCTGATGTCGACCCCCATCTGGTCACAGACGTCTGCGATGTGGAAGTAATACGACGGAGTTCCTGCCAATGCAGTCACTGGGAGGTCCTGCATCAATTGAATCTGCCTGTTGGTGTTTCCGGTACTGATGGGGAGGACGGTTGCCCCTATCCTCTCAGCACCGTAATGAACTCCTAGACCTCCGGTGAACAGACCGTATCCGTGCATGTTCTGGACGACATCCTTCTTCGTCATACCGAAGGAAGTCATGCCCCTAGCCAATGCCTCGGTCCAATTATCAAGGTCTTTTTTGGTGTATCCTACAACGGTCGGCTTTCCGGTGGTTCCTGAAGATACGTGAATCCTCACAAGATCGTCATAGGGGACAACAAAGAGCTTGTCTGGATAGTTATCGCGGAGGTCTGTTTTCTTCATGAAAGGCACCCTCCTGAAATCCTCGAAACTGTTGATATCCTCGGGTTTGACACCTGCTTCATCCATCCTCTTGCGGAAGAACTCGGACTTCCCGTACATCTCCGTTACCTTCTCTTTCAGCAGGCGGAGCTGCATCTTCTGAAGTTCCTCGCGAGGCATAGTTTCGATATCTTCGTTCCAGAAAGCCATTTTGAACACCAATGATGTGTGCTATCACATAGCACGGTAACGATGTATTATTGATGCATCTATTTAACAACTGGCAAGAGGTTAGAATTGATATGGGCAATAGCTTGCCCGACCAAAAGAAAATATGAAGATAGGGTATGACGCGAGATTGTAATCGCGCCTATACCTGGATTGTTGTTTCAAGGAAGCACTATCGACCCAGCGACCCTGAGCTTTCCACCTTCAAGATACATGATGATGGCCTTGTCTCCAGGTTTGTGGATCATATCGTCATCCATCTCGAACGTGACCTGGGCGGACCTGAAGTCATCACCGTTGTCCACTGCCGTTATCCTGCAGGGAAGCATCTGCATCCAGTGGCCGATATGGACGACCATCCCCTCTTTGAGAGGAGTTGCCCAGAATTTCACCAACGAGACCTTTCCGCTGACCGAACGGCTCATCTTAACAGAAGGATCGGTAGTTACCACGAATCCCCTGTCCAGCTCCTCGGATTCGATCCCTCTAAGAGCAAGACCGACATGGTCGCCCTTGATACCGTCCTGAGCATCGATATCATGCTTCTGGATGGATTTGAGGATGACCTCCTTCTTTGTTGGGAATACAGTCATCTTGTCATGGACCTTGAAGTATCCGTCTATGACGGAACCTAGGACGACGGTGCCTACTCCCTTGACATTGAAATGACTGTCGACTGGACAGGATCCGCATGTTCCGTCACCTGTAGTCTTTGCCTGGGCCTTTGCCATTCCGATTAGCTCTTCCCTCAGCTTGATAGGATCGTCCTCACGGGGCTCATAATGCTCCAGGGACGTTCCCGCCAAGAGGGGGGCCAGCTGTTCCGGCTGAATGTAGTTCTGGAGAACGACGAAACCTTTGTCGATGCCGAGGGAATCGACCATAACGATAGTCTCCCCCAGGAATGAGTCAATCTTATCCACTACCAGTATGACAAACTCTGACATCGCCACCGAATAGAACAGTGAAGAAAGCTTTTCCGGGAACTTCGACGGCTCTATGAGAGTGAACGAGTCATGCCCGTCCTTGTACTCATAGAAGGTCATGTCCGTGACAGTACCCTTCTTCCCTATCTTCCCAGCGTAGTCTTTTGCGCCCAGTACGGCGATGTTCAGGTTTCCCATTAGATCAAATCTCCGATTCAGACACCAGTTTGATGCCCTCTTTTCCAATGACCTCGACCGCCTTCTCAGGATCGTCGACCCTGATGAAGAAGATGGCCTTGTCCTTGTAGGAGTAGGCGTATCCGTACTCAATGTTTATATTTGCCTTTCCAAGAGCGTCAGCGGCATCAAACAAAGCACCGGGAGTATCGACAAGGTACACTCCGATGACATCCGTCTTTTTGACGATGATTCCCTTTGCTTTCAGGGCATCATAGGCCTCATCGGGATTCTCAACGATAGTCCTCAGGATTCCGAACTCTGTAGATTCGGCCAGATTGAAAGCCCTCATGTTGATTTTGCATTCCTTCAGCACAGACGTGATGTGCGCCAGGCGTCCAGGCTCGTTGTTCACGAAGATCGATAGCTGCTTGATTATGTTGGACATCAGATCACCCTGTTGTCAATTACCCTCTTGGCCTTACCCTCGAACCTTGGAAGTTCTCCGGGAGCCTTGAGCTCTACAGTGACTGCGATATTGAGGTATTTCTTTAAAGCGGATTCGATGTTATGCCTCAGCTTCAGCATCTGTTCCATATTATCGCTGAACGCCTCAGGCTTGATTTCCACCTGGATTTTCATATTATCCAATGCGCCCTCTCTGGTGACGTAGATCATATACTGGTCTCCGACCTGGGGTATCTGCATCAGAGTGTACTCGATCTGTGAGGGGAAGACATTGATTCCGCGGATAATCAGCATATCGTCCGCCCTTCCAGTAATCCTAGCAATCCTGGGCGAAGTTCTTCCGCACGGACAGGGCTCAGTAATGATCTGTGTCATATCCTTGATACGGTATCTCACCAGAGGGAATGCTTCCTTCTTGAGCATGGTTACGACCAGTTCTCCCTTTTCTCCCGGTCCAAGGACCTCTTCTGTCTCCGGATCGATGACTTCCACATACATGATGTCGGCAGGGATGTGTATTCCGTTATGGCATTCGCATTCTGTGAACATTGGTCCAGCCTGCTCCGAGGTTCCGTAGATATCGAACGTCTCTACTCCAGTCTCTTCCTCAATCTTCTTTTTCATGGATTCCGACCACGGCTCGGCTCCGAGGAATGCGACCCTGAGCTTCGTATCTTTCCTAATGTCGACACCCATCTTCCTGGCCACATCCATCAGGTGGATGAAATATGAAGGAGTACAGGCAATTGCGGTTACATCCAGATCCATCATGAGCTCGATCTGTCTTTCAGAGTTTCCAGTACTTGCGGGAAGAACTGTAGCACCTACTTTCTCTCCTCCGTAGTGAAGTCCGAGTCCTCCGGTGAACAAACCGTATCCATAACAGACCTGGAGGGTATCTTCGGGACCAACACCGGCCGAGGTCAGTGATCTTGCCAAAGCCTCCGTCCAATATCCGAGATCGTTCTCCGTATACCCTACCAATGTGGGTTTTCCGGTGGTACCTGACGAAACGTGGTACCTGACGATCTGGTTGTTGGGGACTGTGAACATCTTGGTTGGATAGTTGTCACGAAGATCCTGTTTGTACATGAACGGGAGCTTCGAAATATCTTCGATACACTTGATATCCTCGGGCTTGACGCCTTTTGAATCCATCCTCTCGCGATAGAACTGATTGGATTCGTACAGCTTCGCAACGAGCGTTTTCAGTTCTTCATACTGGAGCTTTTTAAGCTCCTCTTGAGGCATGCATTCGATCTTCGGGTTCCAGAACATGTTCACCGCTTCTCCTAAACATCTCCTAATAGATTAGGTTAGTCCAAGTATTACGGGATAATATATAAAGAAGGAAAAGTTAATCACATGATTTGTACCGATTACGAAATTCGTAAACAGCCATTTCTTCCATTGAATACGTTTTAATCCGTCAAT
The DNA here is from genome assembly GCA_015063285.1 of Thermoplasmata archaeon. Taxonomy (NCBI): domain Archaea; kingdom Methanobacteriati; phylum Thermoplasmatota; class Thermoplasmata; species Thermoplasmata archaeon. The sequence goes on along the minus strand of SUST01000003.1, from coordinate 139,420 downwards.
AGGAATCCGACACCATGGACCTTTTGATCTCAAAGGATAAAGCAGAGACGCTTGCCAGGCTGGAATTGAAGCTCAGCGAGCGCCAAATGAGTACTGTGATTCTATTCGAGGGCGTCGGCGGAATGGCGATGTCACATATCGTCAACCAGATCATAGCCGTTTTCGAACCTAGGAACATCAGATACCATTCAATCAGTACTTCAAACATGCCTTGGATCAAATACTGCCTCGTCAACGTAGCACCCAAAGGCCAGATAGCGATATTCGACAGAGGGTGGTACAGCGGAATACTGTCCGAAGGAGATGAAAAACTAGCTGATAACATAAGTCTGGCCAATGCCTTTGAGAGATACCTATACAACAACGGCGTTAATGTCATCAAATTCTATCTAGACATAGATGAGGACACCCTGAAAAAGAACAAGAAGTCCTATCCTGTTGATATCGACGGTGAAAGCGAAGTCTTCAACAACATAGGAAAACTCAAGGATTTCTCCATTACCAAATCAAAGATCAGAAACCTTTTGGAAAAGACAAACTCTACCTACTCCGAATGGGATGTTATCGAGGTAGGAGACTTCAAGGATACCGTGCGTAAGATAGCATCAATATTAGAGGCCAGATTATCCAGTCTGCTCACTATGCCCAGAGAACCTGAGACCTATGAGATAATGGAAATCTATCCCAACCCCAGAGAAGATGTCAAATTCGACCAGGAAATGAGCAAGAGCGACTATTCGAAGAAGCTCACCAAACTTCAAAATAAACTGGCTGAACTCCAAGTAAAACTGGCCAACAGCGATAGGGCACTGTGTCTGGTGTTCGAGGGCTGGGATGCGGCAGGCAAAGGAGGATGCATCAAGAGAGTAACTCAGGCTCTGAATCCCCGTGGATACAAGACGTTCCCGACACCTGCACCGACTGCCGAAGAAAAAGCGCATACTCATCTGTGGAGATTCTCCAAAAACATGCCGGACCCGGGCCAGATCACCATATTTGACAGGAGTTGGTACGGGAGGATGCTTGTGGAACCAATCGAGGGATTCTGCACAGAGAAGGAATACTCTCGTGCGGCAGCGGAGATCAATCTCTTTGAGTCATCACTCCATAAGGACCACGTCATATTCATCAAATTCTGGATTGACATTACCAAAGAGGAACAACTCAAGCGTTTCAAAGACCGTGAAGCGGACCCGCTCAAGAGCTGGAAACTCACGGACGAGGATTGGCGTAACAGAAAGAAGTGGAATACTTACGAGAAATACGTCAACAGCATGATAAAACAGACAAACACGGACTATGCTCCCTGGATCGATGTGGAATGCGTCGATAAAAGGTATGGCAGGATCAAGGTCCTCCAAACGATAGTCGACACCTTGAAAGAGGCTCTGGATGATTGAATCGGGAGGTGTTCCTCCCGATTCAAACCCTTTCAATTCTTCTGCGACCTGTACTGCCAGCATCCGTTGTGATCTATGAACCACTGTTGGGAACGCAGAGGCTTTCCATCCTTTTTGACGGGGACGTAAGTTCCATCTTCTCTGAGCTCTTTCGCTTTGACGTTGTCAGCAAAATGAATGTCCAGAATATTCTCCTTGATGGATTTCATCAGATCCTTGTCGAGTACAGGGAAAAGCACCTCTATCCTGGCCAGGAGGTTCCTCGGCATCATATCGGACGATCCCATGTACATCTCAGGCTTTCCGTTGTTGTAGAAATAGTAGATTCTGGAGTGCTCCAAGAACCTATCGACGATACTTATCACACGGATGTTCTTTGATACTTCCGGATTGCCCGGGCGGAGACAGCAGAGACCCCTTATGTTCAGGTCGACCTTGACGCCTGCGATGGATGCTTTGTACAGCGCGGCTATGATGTCCTGATCGACCAGCCCGTTTGCCTTCATGATTATGTGGCCGTTTCCGCTGGTCTCATGATTCTTGATTTCGTTGTCGATCTTCTTGAGCAAAGAGGATTTGAGCGTAACCGGAGCTACAAGAAGGTGCTTGTATTTCCTCTGGCCGTAATAACCCGTGAGAGCGTTGAAGAGTTCGGAGACGTCCTCTCCGATCTCCTTGTTGACAGTGAAGAACGAGATGTCGCCGTACTGCTTTGCTGTACTCACGTTGTAGTTTCCAGAGCTCATGTGTGTATATGTGACAAGATGGCCGCCTTCAAGTCTGACCACCTGCAAGAGCTTGGAATGGACTTTGAGATTGACTGGTCCGTACACAACATGAACACCTATTGCCTCCAGATCCTTGGCCCATCTGATGTTACGGTCCTCATCGAACTTTGCACGTAGCTCCATCAGAACGGAAACGCTCTTTCCGTTCATCCTGGCCGCCTTTAATGTTTCGAATATGGAAGGATCGGAACCCAGCCTATAGAGACATATCTTGATGCTCTGAACGTTTGGATCCATCGCGGACTGCCTCATGAACATCACAACGTTCCCGAAGGATTCGTAGGGATGGTAGAGGATCCTGTCCCTCTTCTTTATCCACTCGAAGACATCGCCGTCCTCCTGCAGATCGATGGGGGTGGACTGTATGAGCGGCTTCTCCTTCAGGGACGGACGGTCCAAGGAATAGAGCTGCCAAAGGTCGGAGAGGGCAAGGGCATCCTTCGTCGTAATCACCTGCTGCTCCGAAAGGTTGAGATTCTTGAGGAACTTCAGCATCATGTTCCTTGGCATTGATGATTCTGCTATCATCGCCACAGGGTATCCCATATCCCTTCCGTTGATGCTCTCCTCGACGGCGTCCATGAGGTCGCATGCCTCATCTATAGTGATCTTAACATCAGCATTCCTGATGATGCAGAAAGAGTATGCTCCCAGGATATTCATCCCTGGGAACAGAAGGTGTGCTGAATCCTTGATTACATCCTCGATGAGAACGTACTCGGTCTTGCTCTTTCCAGCATTCACACGGACGAACCTGTCGACAGTGTCCGGAACCTTCACTCTGGCGTAAACGACTCCGTTCTCCTCCCCTCTGAGCCTGAATGCTACATTCAATGAGTTATTGGAGATGAATGGGAACGGGTGTGAGATATCCAGGGCCAGAGGGGTCAGCATCATATGGACCCTTTCCTTGTAGTATGTCCTAACACAGGCGAGCTGTTCCTTTGTGAGCTCCTCCACCTTTTTGATCTTGATCTTCTCCTTGGCAAGAGCTTTCCTGAGATTCTTCCAGCATACCTCGTAATCCGAATAGAGCTTGTTCATCCTGTCCGAGACCATCGTTATGATCTTGTCGTTGTTGATATAATCCGGGGCGCTCTGGGCTATCGATGGGATGTTGCTCAAAAGTCCGGGCATGCGTATCATTAGGAACTCATTGAGATTGTTGTAACAAATCGCAAGGAATTTGACCCTTTCCAACAAAGGATTCTCAGCATTGTTGGCCTCATCCAGACACCTCTGGTTGAACTCAAGCCAAGACATCTCCCTGTTGATGTAGTACTTCTTGTCGTATAGATCGACCTTTGATGACATCCCGAACCATCCTTATAATGGGGTTCAAAATGACCTTTGATATTAATAAAGGTGATGTCTTAATTTTAAGGGAATAATCCTGTGTGAAAGATTAATAACCGATAGGCCTCTGAACAAGGCGTGAACACCCTCATCGAAGAGCTGAATACCTTCATAGACGGCGTTTCTGCCATGATAAAAGATGTGGAGACTCATTTTGCTAAGAGGCAGAACGATTTCCGTTCCATGTGTTTCTACAACATTTACAATCGCGGAGTCCTGACCAGAGAGATCGTCACACTGCTCGAAAGGTCCGTCAGGCCGTTCCAAGAAGAGGATAAGGAAGCCCAGGAAATGGAAAGGATGATGATTGTCACCAGAGGGCTTTTCATTGACGTCATGTCGTCCATAGAGAAAGCGGCAAAGGACTGCATACCTGCATACTGGATGAATGATATCAAAGAGAAAGCACTGAAAAAAAACAGCTACCTCTATCTGAGATACATAATCTACGCATCAGCAGAGAAGGGGCTGGTCTCCGAGAAACAGCTAAAGGAGTGGGATTCTGTTTTCCTCATGAGGAATCTGGTCATCCACAACAATTCTGAATCCGATAGGTCCATGATATTCGAATTGGACAGTCTGAAGATCTCTATGCGCCCTGACAGGATGATGAAGGGGCCCAGCAACACATTCGTCATATTGTCCGAGAAAGCCGTGGAGCTGTTCTATGAATGGCTTAAGAATGTCAATGAGGTCTACAAAAGATGAAGCAGGAAGAACTCTGGGATGCCTTATACTCAGGCAATCCTGCGACATGGAGAGGCAACACGGTGATACCTGTGCCCAACAGCGGAAAAGCACTGGATCTCGGTTGTGGCAACGGGAAGACCGTCTCTACGCTACTGGATGCGGGGTATGCTGTCACTGGAATCGATTTCTCTTCGGTGGCCATAGAGCAGTGCAAAGATCGTTTCATAGGCTCTGAATTCTACATAGGGACCATTTGCGACATGCCTTTCGACGATTCAAGTTTCGATTACATTACAGCAGTCCATGTCCTTGAACATCTGGATGATGAATCACTAGAGAGAGCTGTGTCGGAGATCAGACGCATACTGAAACCTTCAGGCTTCGTATTCGTCAGATGCTTCACCGAGAGGGACATGCGTTCGGACAAGAGAAAGGAATCAGAGATCTTCTACCGTTTCTATGATGTTGATTCCATCAGAGATGCCTTCGATGGTTTCCAGATTATGTCGTCTGAGATAAAAGAGGACAAAACCCGCTTCGGTACCCTCCGCTCTAGAGTGGAGGTTCTGCTAAAGCTATAATACGGGTTCAGTGAATCCTCAGACCATGAAATGCTCAAAGTGCGGTTTCGATAACCCCGAAGACGCTCTGTTCTGCGAGAAATGCGACTGGAAACTCGGAGAGACCTACATCCCTGAGGTAAAGATCAACCGTTCGGTCTTCTCCTATGTCGCACTCATCGTCGGAATCATTGCTATAATTCCTGCTCTAATGAAGACAGCGGTGATCGCTTCGGTGATCCTCGGAGGAGTCGGGTTGGTCCTCGGCGGATACTCCTTTAACATCCCTAGGCTCACAGGCGCGTCCAACAAGAACATTCTGATGGCATTCAGCGGAATTGGTTTGATCCTCAGCGTCACTGCCTTCATCTACGGAATATACCTCTTGGTGAACTGATGGCCGTCTATCGCGGGAAGTACATACTCGAAGGGCTGGACGAGATAACTCCGGATATGGAGCACAATCTCGACATCGCCTATGACATCTGCATGTCTTACAGAGATAACTTCCCGTGCGAGATGTGCGGCAGATGCTGTCATCAGCCAAACATAATCATTCGCCCAGAGGAGATCGACAGGGTTGCCTCCGCGGCGAATCTTACCCCTTTTATGTTCAAACGCAATTATGTGGTGGAGATGCCCGACGGCAGATTCCTTATCAATAAACAGAATGACGGCCCCTGTCCTTTCCTTGGAGAGGATAAGAGGTGCACCATATGGAAGAACCGCCCTCAGATCTGCGACGATTTCCCATATGCGGTATCGATGTTTATGAGCAGAGTATATCTGGCCCTCACGAACCCTGATGCAGACATCATGAAATTGACATCGTACATGGACATGAAATGGCCATGTACGAAAGTCATCAGGCGTTCTATCAAGAAGAAAATAGACGAAAGAAGGGAGGATGTCATCCTCCCTGATTCTCACTGACCGTTCTTAGCAGCCAGTTCCTTGTCCTTGTTGCGGATGTCAACGCGCTTGATCTTACCGCTGATGGATTTGGGGAGCTCCTTCACGAACTCGACTGCCCTTGGATACTTGTAAGGTGCAGTCTCGTGTTTAACATAGTTCTGCAGCTCCTTCTTGAGTTCCTCAGTACCCTCATATCCATCCCTAAGGACGATTGTGGCCTTGACTATCTGACCCCTTACAGGATCGGGGACTCCGGTGATTGCGCATTCGAGACAGCAGGGATGCTTCAACAAGACAGACTCTATCTCGAAGGGACTTATCCTGTAACCGGATGACTTAATAACATCATCGTTGCGTCCCACATACCAGAAGTATCCGTCCTCGTCCTTCCAGGCAAGGTCTCCCGTATGATGGAATCCACCGAACAACGTGGCCCTGGTCTTCTGCCTGTCATGGAGGTATCCGACGAATATCCCTGCAGGGTGCGGATCGATACCGACCACGATCTGACCAACGACACTGGGAGGACATGGTTTGCCATTCTCATCCACGATATCGACCTTGTACTGGGGCGAGGGCTTTCCCATGGAACCTGGTTTGGGAACCATTCCTCTGAGATTTCCGACAAGAACCGTGGTCTCCGACTGTCCGAATCCCTCCATGAGCTTCAGACCTGTCGCCGCGTACCACTTCTCGAAGGTATCCGAGTTAAGAGCCTCACCTGCAATGTTCGTATGGGTGAGTGAGGAGAGGTCATGACCCTCCAGACCTGCGTTGCAATACATCCTGAACATGGTGGGAGGACAACAGAAAGTAGTGATCCTGTACTTCTCGATAAGGTTCAGCACTGCAACGGGGTCGAACTTGTTGTGCTCATAGACGAACAGTCCAGCCTCCATGATCCACTGACCGTAGAGCTTTCCCCATGCGTTCTTGGCCCATCCGGTCTCTGCAACGGTCCAATGAAGACCGTCAGGCACCACACAATGCCAATGTTTGGCGGTAAGGATATGTCCTATGGGGTACGAATGGTCATGGACCGCCATCTTAGGGTTACCTGATGTTCCGGATGTGAAATAGATGAGCATCATATCCCTTACATGTGTGGGGACGCGCTTCCATTCCTCAGACGCAGCCTCCACACCTGCATCGAAGTCATCCCATCCGGGAGGACAGGGGCCGTTGTACTGGGAGTTGGTCATGCACTTGAATTTGAGCGTGGGGATGTTCTCCGCTATATCGAACTCCTGCCAGACAGGGGCATCGGATGTCACTATGGCGGCCTTGATCGATGCCGAGTTGATACGGTACTCGATGTCATGCTTCTTAAGCATGAAAGTAGCAGGGATCAGAACTGCTCCCATCTTGTGGAGCGCTATGGAGACATACCAGAACTGGTAGTTATGCTTCAGGACCACTAGGACCATGTCTCCCTTCCTGACGCCATGTTGCGTCAGATAGTTGGCAGTCTTATCGGACATCCTTTTGATGTCCGCGAAGGTGAAAACCTTCTCATGACCTCTATCGTCGCACCAGACAAGCGCTCTCCTGGTAGGATCGTTGATTGCGATATCATCCACGATATCGTATGCGAAGTTGAAATCGTCGGGATAGTGGACGCTGTAGGTCTTCAGCAGACCGTTCTCATCGTAGGTCTCATCGACATAGCGCAGATTGATATCCCTTGTCATGCGCGTCCCCCCTTCATCGAGATAATGAGGAATTCGCAACCGTCCTTGCTGGTGGTGATCTCCCCATGGGGTTTGGATGCGTCGTAGTAGACCGAATCTCCGGCGATCAGATTCTCCTCGTGACCATCATACGCGAACCTTAGGCTTCCGGAAATGACATAGATCATCTCCTGACCCTCATAAGTCGATGTAGGGATCTCCGAATCCTGCTCGGATTCGATATACGGTGCCCTGACGTAGTAGGGTTCTGCAATCTTGTCCTTGAAGTATGCTGCCAGATGATAGTACTCATGTCCTTCGCGCCTGTTGATGGGCAAACCCATTCCATCCTGGACAACTATGTAATCAGTTAGGCGTGGGTTCTCTCCGGTGATGAGTTCCACCATATCGATCTGGAATTTGTCTGCACATCTGCTCAGGAATGTGAAGGTGAAGTCCTGCTGCCCGGTCTCGCATTTGATATACTCCTCTTCAGAGACGCCGGTTGCCTCAGCCATCTCTGCAGTTGACAATCCGCAGAGGTCACGCATTGCATGTATACGTTCAGATATTGCCGTGTTGTACATTCATTCACCTCCCAGTTTCTTTATGTTACCTTGGCCGCCACATACGATCATTCCATCCCTTCCGATGGAATCCATGATCTTGCCCAGCTTGTCGCGGGTAAGCTCCTTGAGATCCTCTTCGGAATCTTTGGGAAGGTAGGGTGCGATCTGGTTGTATTCCGCCCTCTCGTATGTGACATCCTTCAGGTTCGAGTAGAGGTCGCCTGTGAACAGCAGTTTGGGGTTTCTGCAGATGATTACGGTCTGACCCTTGGTGTGGACTCCTGGGCCTTCATAAACCTCAAGCTCGATATCTCCGAATTTTATCTTGTCCAGAAGGACGAACTCATCATGCGATTCGGGAGCGTTTCCTATTATGCGGATGATCTCCTTGTCAGGCGCTACATAGTCCGTGATTATCCTGCACAGACGTCCATAGCAGTAGTTGTAGGCATCTTGGTCACCAGTCGGCCTGGCCATATCAAACAGACCGTCAGCTGTACGCTTGTCAACGACGATCGTAGCATTATCCACAACGGAAAGCAATCCGCAGTGGTCGGCATCAGCATGGGTGACCAGCATCGTCTTGTTCATGCTGAAGAAAGCTGGATAGGTCTCCCTAAGCTCGGTGATCATCTCATCTGAGAATATTCCCATACCAGAATCGACGAACAGAAGGTCGTCCCCGTTCCTGAGTACGTACGTGTTGCTTCCGCACGGAGGTTCGATGACGGTGAGACTGGTCTCCTCGGTGAGCTGATGCGTGGTAATCCTGGGATTGAAGTTGAGATCCCTGTGATATGCGATGAAATCGGAGAGCTGACGTATCTTGTCAAAGACCACTGCAGGATCCTGACCCCTTTCCAGCAACAGCTCCGTTACCCCTCTGCACTCTTTGACGAATTCTTTGACCTTGTCGTCATCCAGGCTGAACAGTTTCTGGATCTTGCTGGCCAGACGGATATATCCTACCGTTATGTCAAGGGCATCGTAATTCCCGTTGTATGAGACCACATTCAAGAGATATATCTCGGAGACCTCGTCCAGGATCTTCTTGGATACCTCGGGGTCGCTGACCTCCATACCAATCTTGAAGTTCTGAAATCCTCTGTTCTCCTCTCTGGAGTTGAGGTAGGATATGTTGACATCGTATCTGTCGATGATCTCCAATACCGGAAAGAGCATTCCCGGAGTGTTGGGGATCTTGATGTCCATCACGAGGACGACAGGGACCTTGACCTCAGCATCAACATAGGCGATCTCACTGAGACCGTTCTCTATGGCTTCGAGAGCCTCTTTGGTTGCCTCGACCTCGATGAACAGATTGAGGGCTCCGCTCTTGTAACTCACACGGGTGATGTTTCCGCCGTGGTCCATGATCACCTTGCACGCACGCATGAAGGCACCGGGTTTGTCCGGAGTCCTTGTTGTAAAGGTGCGCTTCAGCAGTTCCTCTGTCATTGTTTATCCTTCTTCCTAATCTCAGCGCGCTGGATTTTACCATTCACTGTTTTCGGAAGCTCCTTGACGAAGTCCATTGCTCTAGGATATTTATATGGGGCGGTCTCGTGCTTGACGAAATTCTGCAATTCCTTCATCAGTTCATCTGATGGTTCGTAACCTTCGCGGAGAACCACCGTGGCCTTGACCAACTGTCCTCTAACCGGATCAGGGACTCCGGTGACTGCGCATTCCAAGACGGCAGGATGGGTGACCAGCACCGATTCGATCTCGAAGGGACTGATCTTGTATCCGGATGATTTAATGACATCATCATTACGTCCTACATACCATAGGTACCCGTCCTCATCCCTCCATGCGACATCACCGGTATGGAACCAACCGTCATGCATAGCCTGGTTGGTCTTCTCCTCATTGCGGTAATAGCACATCATAAGTCCTGGAGGCTTGGGGTCACAACGGATGACAATCTCACCAGTCTGTCCATTGGGGCACTCATTACCGTCCGGGTCAACAATCCTGACCTCATACTGGGGAGAGGGCTTTCCCATCGAGCTGGGCTTTGGCTCCATCCCCACGATGTTGCATATCGTACAGGTTGTCTCGGTCTGACCGAATCCTTCCATCAGCTTGATACCTGTTGCCTTCTGCCAGCTGTAGAACACATCCGGGTTCAGAGCCTCTCCTGCGATACAGCAGTACTTCAGGGAAGACAGGTCATGGCCTTCAAGACCCGCGTTGATGAACATCCTGAACATGGTAGGAGGACAGCACAGGGTTGTTATCCTGTATTTCTCGATGATGTTCATGATCTCATGGGGGTCGAACTTATCGTAATCATATACGAAAACGGCAGCTTCCATATGCCACTGGCCATAGAGTTTACCCCAGACGGCCTTTCCCCAACCGGTATCTGCGATGGTCAGGTGCACACCTTCGGGATCCACGTTCTGCCAGTATTTGGCAGTGGATAGATGGCCGAGGCTGTACAGGTGGTCATGCAGCACCATCTTGGGGTATCCTGAGGTGCCTGATGAGAAGTACATGAGCATGGGCTCGTGCACTTCAGTCTCTATCCTGTCCAGCTTATCTGAGGCTTTCTCGATCCCCTCATCCAATTGGAGCCATCCGTCCCTTGACGAGTTGGCCACGATTTTGATCTGAAGGGTTGGGATATCCTCTGCAGAATCGACTGCATCGCATACTCCGTTCATATCGGTACAGATGGCAGCTTTTATGGAAGCGGACCTGACCCTGTACTCCACATCACCCTTAGTGAGCATGAATGTCGCAGGTACGATCACTGCGCCTATCTTATGCAGTGCGACGATGACATACCAGAACTGATAGTGACGTTTCAGTATGACCATCACCATGTCGCCCTTCTTGATTCCGAGAGAAAGCAGATAGTTGGCCGTCTTGTCGGACATCCTCTTCATATCACCGAATGTAAACCTCCTTTCCTCACCCTTGGGGTTGGTCCAGATCATGGCCAGACGATCGGGCTCGTTCTCGGCGATCTCGTCGACCACATCGTATCCGAAGTTATAGTTGTCAGGATAGTGGTAGCTTACGTGCTTCAGGATTCCGTCCTCGCCGTACTCCTCATCGACGTATCTGAGATTGATATTCCTCATTGCTCTCCACCTTTCATCACAGATGCTATGAATTTGCATCCATCTTTCGATGTTGCATACATTCCGTGGGGCTTTCCGCTGTCATAATACACTGAATCCCCAGGCTCCAGATCGTAGAAGTGACCGTCGTGTACGAACCTCATCGTACCTTCGAGTACGTAGTCGAACTCGTTACCCTCGTGCGTAGACTTGTGGACATTATCGTCGTTATCGCCTTCGATGTAGGGTGCGAACACCACGAATGTTTCGGAGAGTCTTTTGGTCAAGGTGTATCCGAGATGCTGGTATTCGAAGCCTAGGCGCCTCTTGATAGGAAGTCCCTGGCCATTCTTGACAAAGGTGCAGGATGACAGATGGGGTTTCTCTCCGGTCAGCAATTCGACCATATCGATACCGCATCTCTCCGCGATCTTGTAAAGGAAAGTAAAAGAGAAATCCATCTCACCGGATTCATAGACCTTGTATTCTTCGGGAGTCTTCCCTACGATGGCAGCCATCTCCTCTACCGAGATGTCGCACATCTCACGCATTGCTTTCACACGCTCCGCTACTTCAGCTATTATTGGTTCCATTCCCAACACCCTCCTTATGCATCTGGCCACATCTCATGGGCCATTTTCCTCAATTCGTATTTCAAAATCTTTCCGGCCGCATTCATGGGGAAATCGTCCACGAATGCGATGTACTTAGGCGTCTTGTACCAAGCGATCTTATTACGACAGAAGTCCAAAACATCCTGTTCCGTCATATCGTCGTATCCCTGATGCTTGACTATGAATGCTCCAGGCTGCTCACCGTATTTCTTACTGGGCACTCCGACCACCTGGACATCTTTGACTCCGGGACACTTGTACAGGAAGTCCTCGACTTCCTTAGGGTAGATATTCTCTCCTCCACGGATGATCATATCCTTGATCCTTCCTGTCACATAGAAGTAACCGTCAGAATCTCTGTATCCAAGGTCTCCTGAGTGGAGATATCCGTTCTTATCGATGACTTTTGCTGTCTCCTCGGGCATCTTGTAGTACCCTTTCATGACATTGTATCCCTTACAGCAGAATTCACCTACCACGCCGTCGGGACAGGGCTCATAAGTTTCGGGATCAAGGATGACAGTGTCCACTCCCTGCAACTTCTTTCCTACCGATGAGCATTTCTTCTCCAAGGAAGGTTCGTCATATGTCGTCTGCGTCATACCGGGCGACGCCTCTGTAAGTCCGTAGACGATGGTGATCTCCTTCATGTTCATCTTTTCGACCACTTCTTTCATTGCCGATATAGGACATGGAGAACCCGCCATTATTCCGGTCCTGAGGGAAGAGAAATCGAATTTACTGAACAGCTTGTGGTTCAGGATGTTGATGAACATCGTGGGCACACCGTATACGGATGTACATTTCTCCTCCTCGATGGTCGTCATTACCTTGATAGGGTCAAAGACCTCACAGAAGCACATAGTAACGCAATGGTTGATACATGCCATCACACCTAGTACACAGCCGAAACAATGGAACAGGGGTACATTTATGCAGAGACGATCGGTGGGGCCATAGTTCATATTAGCTCCGAGCCAGTATCCGTCGTTTGCGATGTTGAAATGAGTGAGCATGACTCCTTTGGGGAATCCGGTCGTACCTGATGTGTACTGCATCATGGTGACATCATGCACATCGACCGAATCCTTCCTTTTGCGGTAATCTTCCTCACTTACGGTAACGGCAAGGGACTTGACCTCGCTCATCGAGTACATTCCGCGGTGCTTTACCGGACCAAGGAATATTACCTTCTTCAGATACGGGTATGTCCTGCTATGGAAGTTCTCCCTGGGCTGAGTTTTCAATTCCGGAATGAGATCATATACTGTCTGGACGTAGTCTGTGTCCCTAACTCCGTCGATGAGGAACAGGACGTCCATGTCGGACTGCTTGAGGACGTAATCCAGTTCATCCTTCTGATAGTTCGTATTGATTGTAAGCAGGATGGCCCCGATCTTTGCCGTAGCGAACATGAGTGTGATCCAATCGGGAACGTTGGTTGCCCATACAGCTACCTTCATTCCTTTCTCGACACCCATTGCCATGAGTCCTTTGGCGACACGGTCGACCTCTATGCCCCACTGAGTCCATGACAAACGGAGTTCCCTGTCGACATAGACGATTGCGTCATTGTCAGGATGCTCCCTTATGCATTTGTCCAGAAGGTCCCCTAACCTTTCATCGCTGGTGATGTTCTTCCTTGGTACGCATACCATGATATCACCTCAGAGGGGAGTGTACAGGACCGCGTATATCTCCGCAGGTCCGTCTATCGCACCCACATAATGGGGCACGACTGAGTTGTAATAAGCGCTGTCCCCGGGCTCGAGGATCTTCTTCTCCTTTCCATAGATGAAAAGGATCTTTCCAGAGACCACTACGATGAACTCTTCGCCCTCGTGCGTGCTGAGCTCTGGCGTATCCTCGATTCCGACACGGATGAACATAGGCTCCATATGCCTGTCCGTCTTACCCTTACCAAGAGGGAAGTACTGGTAGTCACCCTTGTCACCGTGAGATGATGCCTCTGGCTGCCTCTCCGAATATCTGACAACGATTGGGTCTGGATTGAACTGATCGTCCGTAAAAGTTCCGACCCTCTGACCGAGCGAACGGGAAAGCCTGATTAGGGATCCGATCGGTGGGTATGCGATACCTTCCTCGTACTCCTTAATGGACTGCAAGCTAATACCAGAGTTAATGGACAACTCTTCCTGAGTGAGTCCCAATTGTTCTCTGTACTTGCAGATTCTCTTTCCTACTTTGTTCATGTCGGCCATATTTTTGCCTCATTCCACCGTATAAAGCGTATATAATAAATATTTCGCACCTACGCACTAATTATAAAGAGAATACGAATATGCCAGAAGCATGAGATGTCTAGAAAGGAGAGTCACGGTTGTATGCGGCCACTATGGAACCGGGAAGACCAATCTCTCCATCAATCTGGCCAGAGATGCTGCAGCATAGGGGAAGAAAGTCACCCTTATCGACATGGATGTGGTCAACCCTTACTTCAGATCGTCCGACTACGCGGATATTCTGACAGACGCGGGAGTACGTGTGCTTGGCCCTAATTTTGCCAACTCAAATCTGGACACCCCGTCCCTCCCGGCGGCCATAGGGGATGCGATCACTGATGATGAGTGTGTGATCATAGACGTGGGAGGAGATAATGCAGGGGCTACAGCCCTCGGCGTGTACAGCAGACAGCTTTCAAAGACCGACCCCGACGTGATGTACGTGGTGAACAAATACAGATCCCAGACCACTACGCCGGATGAAGCGTTCGAGATCCTCCGCGAAATAGAGAATGCCGCACACATCAAGGCCACCTGCATCGCCAATAATTCACATCTCAAACAGCTCACGACAGAAGAAACGGTGACATATTCCATACCGTTCGCAAAGAGCGTTTCCGAACTAACGGGACTGCCCATCAGATTCCACACGTCACCTGTCGGAGTTGTCCCATTAAATAAAATACCATTATTATACCAAGTGAGCGTCTTCGTAAGGACGCCCTGGGAAAAGGCAGGTAATTGAATTGCCAAAGGTAATCGTTGACAATGACAGATGTAAGGGTTGCGAGATGTGTGTCATCGCATGCCCAAAGGAGATTCTAGCTCTGGACCACGCAGTGACGAACAGCAAGGGATATCATCCCGCACATGTGACTGATGTGTCCAAATGTATCGGATGCGGATCGTGCACCGTGATGTGCCCTGACTGCGCCATCAGAGTGGAGGTCGAGTGAGATGGCAGACAAGGTCCTGATGAAAGGAAACGAGGCCATCGCAGAAGCGGCAATTGCAGCAGGATGCAGGCACTTCTTCGGTTACCCCATCACACCTCAGACCGAGGTAGCTGCATACATGTCAAAGAGGATGCCCAAGATCGGCGGAGTCTATCTTCAGGCTGAATCAGAGGTCGCATCCATCAACATGGTCCTGGGAGCAGGAGCTGCTGGAGTCAGGGTAATGACTTCCACATCATCTCCAGGAATCAGCCTGATGTCCGAGGGGATATCATACATAGCAGGATCCGACGTTCCCTGTCTTATTGTCAACGTTGAGAGAGGAGGACCCGGTCTCGGAGGTATTCAGCCCTCGCAGTCCGATTATTTCCAAGCGACAAAGGCTACCGGTCACGGTGACTTCCACATGCTCGTATTCGCCCCCTCCACAGTCCAGGAGACGGTCGATCTCATCTCAGACGCCTTCGATCTCGGAGACAAATACAGGATGCCTACCATGATCCTGTCCGACGGATTGCTCGGACAGATGATGGAACCCGTAGTACTGCCCGAACCCAAGGACCCTACAGACAACAAGGATTGGGCAGTCAAGGGACACCAGGGACAGAGGGCACACAATGTTGTAAACTCTCTGTACATCGACCCCAAGGAACTAGAGGAACTGAACTTCAAGAGATTCGAAAAATACAAGACCATCAAGGAGACCGAGCAGAGGGCGGAAGAGTATCTGGCGGATGATGCGGACGTCATCATCGTAGCGTTCGGAGCCTCATCCAGGATAGCTCATTCAGCAGTTGATATGGCAAGGAAACAGGGCATCAAGGCAGGACTCATCAGGCCTATCACGCTCTGGCCGTTCCCCGAGAAGTTCATCAAGAAGCATGTGGACCACGCAAAGGCGTTCCTCTCTGTTGAGATGAACATGGGACAGATGGTGGAGGATGTCAGGATGACTGTCGAGCATAAGAAGCCTGTCTACTTCTTCGGACGCACAGGCGGAATGGTGCCCACACCCAAAGAGGTACTTGAACAGATCGTCAAGATCAATGGAGGTAGATGCTGATGTCAAAGGTTATGGGAGAGAGGCCCAAAGCGTTGCTTGATGTGCCTCTGCACTACTGCCCGGGATGTACTCACGGAATCGTCCACAGGCTTGTCGCTGAGGTAATCGATGAACTCGGTATTGAGGGAAAGACAGTCGGAGTCGCTTCGGTCGGATGCTCGGTATTCACTTACAACTACTTCGGATGCGACATGGTCCAGGCACCTCACGGACGTGCACCTGCAGTCGCTACCGGTGTCAAGAGGGCCAGACCCGAGAATGTTGTATTCACCTATCAGGGGGACGGAGATCTCGCTGCCATAGGTATGGGAGAGACGGTCCATGCCGCGGCCAGGGGAGAGAACATCGTTGCCATATTCATCAACAATGCGATCTACGGTATGACCGGAGGTCAGATGGCACCCACAACCCTGCCTGGACAGGTCACTCAGACCACCCCGTATGGAAGGGACACCAGCGTCGCAGGAAACCCCATAAGGGTCTGTGAGCTGCTCTCATCGGTAAAGGGAGTCGCACTTGCCCAGCGTGTCACCGTTGACAGCGTCAAGAACGTCAAGGCTGCCAAGAAAGCGATCAAGAAGGCCTTCGAATATCAGATGGCCGGAAAGGGTTACTGCATCATAGAGGTCGTTTCGACATGCCCCACAAACTGGGGAATGTCCCCCGCTGATGCACTCCAGTGGCTCAGGGACAATATGCTCCCATACTATCCGCTCGGAGTCTACAAGGACGTCGGAGAGGAGGGAGAGCAATGACCGACATGAACATCCTTCTCGCTGGTTTCGGAGGACAGGGTATCCTGTTCACAGGTAAGGTCATCGCATACGCTGGACTGATGGAAGGAAAGGAAGTCTCATGGCTTCCCTCATACGGTCCCGAGATGCGCGGAGGTACCGCCAACTGCAGTGTCTGTCTTTCGGACGCGAAGATCGGTTCACCTCTGGTCACCAATCCCGATGTACTCGTCGCAATGAACCTTCCCTCCCTGGAGAAATTCGAAAATGATGTCGTTCCCGGCGGAATCATCATCGTCGACAGTTCGATCATTAAGAAACAGGTACATCGCGAAGATGTCAAGACCATCTACATCCCCGCTTCAGAGATTGCTGAGAACGCCGGGATCAAAGGTGCGGCCAACATGGTCATCCTTGGAAAACTGTTCAAGGAAACCTCATTCTGTACACCCAATAATCTCGACAAGGGACTCCAGAAGACCATACCCGCCAAGAAGATGGATCTCCTGGACAAGAACAGGCTCTGCATCAAACTGGGAACAGAAAACTGATTATCATAAGGCGGTCGGGAATCCGACCGCCATTTAATTGTTTTAGAATCACATCTTGTTGTCTGAGAGATGCTTCCTCAGCGCATCGGCATAGAGCTCTGGTGCAATGGTATGACCTTCTCCGGGCAACTCTATGTATCTGCAGTTCGGAATCGAATTGCCTATTGCCCTTCCTTTGATGGGCTCCACCATGATGTCCATACCGCCGTGGATGACGAGGGAGGGGACTTTGATATCCTTGGTCTTCTCAGTCGTATCGAACTTGTCCATGGAGATCATCTGTTTGAAGACCTCCTCCGGTTTCTCAGGGTGCTTAGGCACGGGCATTATGATGCCTTTCTTCTCCAACGTCTCGAAGGTGCTCTCTGGGAAACAGAATGCGTTGAGAACCATGTTGACCTCGTCCATGGAGCATCTACCTTCCTTTGCAGCCTTTGCAATTAGGTACATGAAATATGCAGACCTGTGAGGTCTGAACTGATAGGATGATACCAATGTCAATGACTGGAGCCTGTCACCGTATCTGATCGCAAGTGATTGGGCAATCTGAGAACCCATGGACCAGCCGACGATGTGCGCCTTGTAGATGTGGAGATAATCCATCAGATGTATCACATCATCCGCCATAATGTCGATTTGGACATCGCCTTTGTATTCTGTCTGTCCTACCCCTCTGTTGTCGAGTGTGATAACTCTGTATCCCTTCAGGAGCGGGATCATTCCCTTCCAGAAACGGTGGTTCGCACCGATTCCTGCGATGAGAATTACGGGCTCTCCCGTGCCCTCTTCCTCGTAATACATTTTCACATCCTGAAGTTCAGCGAACATAATCAGTCAATTCTCGCATCAGATAAAAAGCATTCAGAGGATACCTAAATCGATGTAGATGCTGCCTCCTGTCGATACAGGTATCGTCCTCGAATACTGAGCAGTGAAAAACTTGTGTTCTGAACCTATGATGCCAGTCTACCCTTCATACATCAAGACTAGACGATACCTACCTGAACCGAATGTTGAATCCAATAAGGCTTCCAGATACCCCTCGACATCGGTATCTGTGGTCAAGGACAGCGCCATCAGGTCCGGCAGGTAGACCAAGGAATCATCCCCTATATCCGTCAGATCGGAAAGCCTAACCTCGGTATCCCCGACATAAGATAGGAACACATCGGGACCTACATCCATGAATTCGTTGGTGTGATTCAATGAAACCGTTACTGATATGGCCATCATTATCACGACCATGAAGATCATGGCATCCGCGAAAGCGGTCATTCCCTTCATATTCATACGGATGCTCTCACCTCCAGTATCATGGGGACCACCCTACCGTTGGAAAGATCAGTCATCAGGACGTACCTCTTCTCAAACACTGCTTCGGTGAGATCCCCGAAGGCTGATACCTCCGTATCAGTATACCACGGGACCGTCAGTGATACTTCCAACCCTTTCAGATCCTTTTTCATCATGAACATGTAGGCATACGAATTTGACACCGCCGGACCTTCCTGCGAATCTACAACCATCGCCTCTGGATCCAATTCCTCCAAGGGAGAATAAGCAGTAACTACAGTTGAAGATACGAATACAAGATACAGTCCGATCACGATCATAACAGCCATCATGGAAACCATAGATTCCATGAAGCCCATTTCCCCATGCCCATCCTTTATCATGAGCAGGGTCTCGTTTTCTGCAGAATATAATACCGCAGTACTGCGGTCAACAATCGGAAATATAGATCTGAAGAATGGTTGATTCCGTTATCGGCTGCAGTTAATGAATGGGCTTAAGGTAAGAGAAGGGGTTTGTGCCTTTTCGGCACAGCAGGATCATTTCTTGGCAGGTTCCCACTTACAGCGGACGGGGGATACAATCGTTCCGTCCTTCTTCATCTCTGCGAACGCCTTGTCTACGACTTTGCGGTCAAGGCCGGTGAGTTCTGCGACCTTTCCTGCATTCAAAGGCTCTCCTGCTTTCTTCATTGCTTCCAGAATCTGCTGTTTCTCATCCATTCTGATATCACCGTGGCATGAATATTCTTCAGATAATTTATTCTTTACAGGGAGGCGCCTGCCATCATTGTTTGATCATACCTTGCGGGCATAGAGTCCGCGTGTGGTCATCCCGCCGCACATCTCCTTGAGCTTTGCCTTCAACTTGTCTGAAGGATTCCTGCAGACCTCTCCGACGGTCTTGACTATGGCTGATGGCCTCTTCCTTACATCGATACCTATTGACGAAACCCCGGAACGTGCAAGCTCCGGAACCAGATCCAGAAGATCAAGGTCGACCGAATTAAGCAGATGTGAGAATCCTCTGTTATCTTTATACATGGGAAATGCCGCGCCAGTCTCATCCGTCAGTGTTCCCGTCTGTGCTCCGGGATCCCTGGTATACATAAGCTCGGTCCTTCCGAAGGCCATGACCTCTGTCCTGCCCGGATAATATGACATAAGGTTGGAAACCTCGTTCCTCGAGAGCTCAACGGACAGCGTGGTCTGATATAGGTTCAAGGGGAAGGACGAATTGAACATGTTCAGCAGATTGCTTCCGTATATCCTGGGTGCCCCCTTGCATGCCCTGTACTGACCTGGATTGTTGACCATCACTGGACGGTCTTTGAATTTGAATTCATCAAGTGAATCGAATCTCGGCAGAAGTGCGACCAATTCCTTATCCCCGGAGACCTCTGAGGCCTCTTCGAGTTTTTCCATGTTGTCAAAATAGATCCTGTCCGCATAAGGCAGTGCGGCCTCCAACCCCTTTATCGTGTTGACATAGAAAGAGAATTCAGGGACTGGATTCCTATTAGGCTGCTTTTCCAGTTTCAGATGGACAGGAACACGGTCGGTCTGGCCTCTGAATTTCGGAGTGTTCCCGATCTCGTTCTTTATCACATCGATGCGGGGATCGTATGTACGGTAGATCTGATATTTCCCGTCTGGGATCTTGAATGGGATGTGGATGGGGTCTAGATCCATAACTTTGAATCCGCCTATCTTCTCATCACCTTTGAAGATAGAAAGACCGTCCTTCAGCCCAACGGGTTCCTCAATTTCGGAAACGATTGCCCTGTCCCTGATCTTCACATCTGCAATGTAGAATCCCCTGTTGTCCGGATACAGCGACTGAACGGGAGAGACCACCCCGCCCAGATATCCGGAGCAGGTACCTCTGTTGAATACGGTTCTCAGAAGCTCCAAGGTCTCATCCAGCTCCTCTCCGCTCTCTCCCTTAATGGCCATCGAATATGCTTTGGATGCGAGGAAAGTGTACGGGGGCGATCTCATACGGCCCTCTATCTTCAGAGATGTTACGCCCATATCGGAGAGGTCCTTCAGGTAATCCATACCGTATATGTCCGCACAGCTCATGAAATAGCCCTGTTCTCCGTCACGCTCATAGCGTTTCCTGCAAGGCTGAGCGCATGAACCTCTGTTGCCACTGCGACCGCCGATGAAACTCGACAACAGACATCCTCCAGACATGCAGTAACATAGAGCTCCTTGGATGAACACCTCGGTCTCTATAGGGGATTGGGGAATGATCTGCTTCAGTTCGTCCATGGTGATTTCTCTGGCCAAAACAACCCTGTCCAATCCGTTCTCTGCACACCATTCAATTCCCTCAAGAGAATGGATCTGCATCTGTGTCGAGGCATGCTTGGCGATATCGATATTAGTGAGGTGTTTCAGAAGACCGAGATCCTGGATGATGATCGCATCAGCATCGATATCCTTCAGGAATCTGACGAACGATACTGCTTCCTCCATCTCTGAATTCTTAATCAGAGTGTTGACGGTTACGTGTACTTTGACACCGTGATCGTGTGCATACGCTATCGCACCTTCAAGTTCCCCGTCCGAGAAGTTTCCGGCAAAGGCACGGGCACCAAAACTCTTTCCGGCCAAATACACGGCGTCGCATCCACCCTTGATGGCTGCCACCAGACTGTCAGGCGATCCTGCGGGCGATAGTATCTCCATATTCGAACAATCGATGTATGGGATAAAGACTTTGGCCCGTTTCCGATTGTTGACCGCAGTATATCGGATTATAATATCTGTAAACAGAAACACATCCATGGACCTAGATTTCAAACAAATCCTGAAAGGATCGATGAAGGATAAAAATGCAGTAGAACACCGTTTCGAAGGAGATGCACTGGTAATCGGTTGCTTGGATTGCGATTACGCCCCTGAGCCTGCAAGCAAAGAATGTCTGAAGTGTATAGTGGACAGGATGTCAAAAACCGGAGGGGCGAAGAGGATTGTACTCAGGACTGGAAAGGATATTGAGATCTCGGGGCTATCGGGCCAGATCATCAGGAGCATCTCCTCGATGAAAAGATGCAGCAGTTCGGTAGTCAGGAACAAAGGGAGATGTAAGAGATGCCCATCGTCTAGAGACAAGGCGATGGAAGCCCTTTGGAATGATTTCCCATATCCCAACTATTCTGCGGCCAGAGGGTGCCTTGAAGAGAGCGGCCCTTATGATGTATGCGAAAGATGCATCGCATCAACTCAAAGGACGATAATGCAGATAGAATCGGATCTAGAGGAAATCAGGAAAGGGAGGTATCGATGATGGCGGAGAGGATCTCCTCGTTCAAGATATCTGAGACCAAACCGATCCCTATACCGATTCCCGAGGCAGATAAAGAATGCCGCGACCTGCCTGAGTTGTTCTCCAGAATGATCAAGAACGACATCAGGACGAAACCATCCTATACCGACTTCTGGCTGATGAACGCGTCGGATGACCTCAAGGTCCTGGCAGAATACCAGACCCAATATTGCTGTATTACGGTGGGCGATGCTCCGGACGGAGAGATGGAATATGACATCCAACCTTTGGAATTCTCCTATTCTGATGGATTGAACTCAATCGTCCTAGGGATCATGGAAAGATTCCGTTCCGAATACCGCCAGAACGGGGGCAGGTTGGACAGGGACTCGGTGATTGGTATCGCCAGAGGATTGGTATTGGACGAGATTCAGTCGATAGAGGAGATGTGTCCCGATACAGACATCGGCATGCTCGTGGATGACCTATGCAACATCATCTACAGATACACGGTCGGTGCAGGCGTTTTCGAGATACTGCTCACAGACCCTCGCATTGAAGATGTTTTTCTGGATGCTCCGTGCGACTCGAACAGGGTTTACGTCACTCTTAACGGAATAGAAGGGGTCAATTCGCACATAAGATGCAGGACTAACATAATGGTTGAGAACAGAGAGGTGGACAATCTCATAAACATCCTGAAGAGGGAAAGCGGACTAAGGTTCTCACAATCAAACCCAGTCTTAGAGACTGATTTCCCCGATTTCGAAGCCAGGGCAACCGTCGTCGGATTTCCGATGAGCCCGAACGGAAATGCTGTAGCGATAAGGAAACACTCGATCAGGCCTTGGACGCTGAGCAGGCTCGTATATAACGGGACAATCGATCCCAGATCGGCAGGCATCCTTTCATTCCTTGTTGAGAACCGCTGCACATTCCTCATCTGCGGGCCCAGAGGTGCTGGAAAGAGTTCGTTGCTCTCCGCATTGATGTTCGAATTCCCGAAAGAACAGAGGATACTGACGATCGAGGACACGATGGAACTCCCAGGAGATTCGATGAGGAGACTGGGTTACAAGATCCAAAGCATATTAGTGGATGATAGACTCGGCGGAGACCAGCAATCAAGGTCCGATGAAGCACTAAGAGTATCACTCAGAATGGGGGAGTCCGCAATAGTGCTGGGAGAGGTTCGTGGTGAAGAAGCAAGGACACTTTACCAAAGCATGAGGGCAGGACGTGCCGGCAGCTCGATTATGGGTACCATTCACGGAGATTCTGCAGAATCGGTGTACAAAAGGGTGGTCGGCGACATGGGTGTATCTCCGGACGCTTTCATGGCCACAGACATAGTCATAACGTTGGGAACAGTAAAGGATAGAAGAACTGGGCGTCTGATAAGAAGAGTGAATGAGATGAAATCCACAGGCTCAGAACCCGGAGAATTCATGGATATCGTCGATACTGAGAGCCTTCTAAAATCTGTAGTTCTAAAACGTGCGATGAGGACCTCTCAGCTCGGCAGAAAGGACATCTCCAAGGATATCAAGGTCAGAGCCCTTATGAGGTCGATACTGGCTGAAGCAGGAAGGATCGACGAGAGGTATCTGGGGCCGGAATGGATACTTATCGCCAACGACATATTATCAAAGAGCACCCCGGAACAGACAGCAGAGTCAGTTGCAGAACAATTGCGCAATCGCCTAGAAATAAAGGGGGCTGCCTGATGGATTACAGAAAGCTTGTCAACGAATCGCCAGCAGTGATAGGGATGATCACTTCCACTCTGCAATCGGGCGGTTCTGTGGATACTGCAATCAGATCGATAGCTGAGTCGGGACCAAAACTATCCAGAATCATATTCGCGCAGGCTGTGAGAACGACAGATACAAAAGGAAATCCTTCACTGAAAGGTGCCCTGACAGAAATACTGTCCGATTTACCCAAGGATTCATCAGGATACTGCCGCGCGGTCATGATGATCCTGTCGGCATCTGAATCCTCCGACAGCGAGACCAGAGAACGCATGCTGAGAGACTCTGCAGACATATCGCTGGATTCGGTAAGAGAAATGGGTGAATCGTATGGGGCATCTCTGACGGTCCCCTGCATGACTGTGTTCGGTATCGGGATAATGGTCCCGATGATTCTTATGAGCATCCTACCGATGCTGAATGTGGGAGGGATGTTCGGTTCAAAGTCTTTGGATCAGGGAACGATAGTGATGGTCACACTGGCCATTGTCCCTTCCTTCATCATGATGGTCGCATTATACCTTCGCAATAAGAATCCATTTCTCAATGGGGATATATTGCTGACCGACATGAGATACGGGGCACCGTTAATCGCGTCTATCCCACTGGCAATAATATATCTGGCTGTAGGAACTGACGATGATTGGATGCTCCTTTTCTCACTCGCACCGTCATGTATCGCTACACTGATATTGATGTCAGATACCATGTACAAGGAGACCAAGAGGAGGAAATGCGAGATGTCACTGATGGATTCCGTCTTTGACATTGGTAACAGGATGCTATCGGGTTACAATTTTGAAAGAGCAGGCGTGGATTCGATGCACTCCAGAAATCTGCTATCTGATATCTCAGATGCGTTGTCGAGAGAATTTGCATTATGCAGAGGGGACATCCGTTCTGCGATTTGTTCCGTGGTCGGCCCTGTTTCGTCAGAGGTGTCCTTATCTCTCCAGAACATACAAATGTGCTCAGAGAAGAGCAACGATGATGCAGGTAAACTTGCAGTTACGCTGGGAAAACAATTCCAGAACAGGACCTCGACCCAAAGGGATCTGGACATGAAATTGAAATCTACGACCGATATGATGATCGGAACTGCAATGTTCTTCGCACCGATGGTCCTGGGAATGAGCGTTTCGATGCTCGAACCGCTGTCGGGAATCTCTGGTTTCGTCTCCCCTCAAGGTACAACCGCCATCCTGGGGACCTACCTGATAGAACTATGCATACTCATTTCCCTGCTCGTATCCAGCCTTGGGAATGGAGAAGGACTTACCAAGATGATATGGAGATTTTGCTTGATGTGTCCCGTGTCCCTTTTGGTATTCACGGTATGCTGCTCGATATCCTTGTGACAATAATATAAAGAGGCCCTTCCATGTTCATACGTGATCCACGATACCATAGCAAAGTGTCTGTTGGCCTTCTTCGGCATTTCGTTGGTGCTCATATCTCTGACACCTTTGCTATATCCTTACGGGACTTTCGTGGACCTCGACGGCCGTGCTGGGATACTCGATCACGATTGGGGAGGCTACGGTGCCGGAGGGGTAGTCTATGCCATTGGGGACATGCTTTGTCACCAAGAGGCTTCCAGATCATTCTTCCTTAACGGTTCGCAATTGGCCTTCTGCATCAGAGACGTGGGACTTCTGATAGGATTGATTATCGGTCTGGTCATGACGATCCGCGAAGGGATGAAATCCAGAGAGAACAAGAGGCTGTTCATCGGCATAGTGCTTCTGGTACCAACGGCTATAGAATATGCCTGCGAGCACGCATTCGATATGGATCTGCCGGGATTACGTTTCATTCTCGGAATCGTATCCGGCTTCGGTGCTGCGATGATTCTCAGCTATGCTTTGTATAAGAATGCGGGGCACGAGGCCCCACTTTAAAGTTTGATGCGATCACTCGCACTTGGTCCATCCACAGGATTTGCAGACGTTGCATCCGCCCTGGAATTCCAACTCGGCACCGCATTTGGGGCAGGGGTTGATGATCTCCCTCTTGGGTTCCTCGGACTCCTCGGTCTTTACACCCTTGATCTGGGCCTGCATCTCCTTGTACATATCGGTAAGTGCCCATCCGACGGCCATCGGACAGCATGAACCGGTACTGGTGTCCCTCTTGGTATGTGTCCTGACGACATATGAAGGACAGGATCCGGTGGATTTGAGCTGATCGACTATGGCATCGATTCCGCAACCGGACCTTGCCGCAAGAGATATCATCCTGGACAGACCGACCATGAAGTTGTTACATCCGCCTGTCGATCCCTTGTTGAGGTATGCCTCCACAAGCTCTCCGGTCACAGGGTTGAAGAATGCTGTACAGTGCAGAGAACCGCATCCTGTCATCAGCTTCCTCTTCTTTCCGATAACATTATCGTCCACGACGTCCACGAAGCCTCTCTTCTCTTCCTCCTTGGGTGCTTCCTCGGCCTTCTTGCTCTCCTTCGTGGAGAGGATACCGAGACGCTTGCATCCGTCACGGAAGACTGTGATTCCCTTACATCCGGACTCCCAAGCGTACATGTAGATGTTGTAGACGTCCTTCTCGGGGAACTGCTCCGGCAGATTGACTGTCGACGAGATCGATGCATCGATGTGCTTCTGCCATGTTGCCTGCATATCGATCCTCTTTACATAATCAAGGCTCTGTGCCGTGATGAACCTCTCGGGGAGATCCTTCTCATCCTTGATGTCAAGGTGCTTGTCCATGTATGCCTGGACGATAGGTGTGTAGACCTTGTAGTATTTGTCCTGGTCACCGTTGAGCGAGGTGGTCCTCCTCTCGTAGGAGAGCGCGAATATAGGTTCGATTCCGCCGGAGATTCCAAGCATTGTGGAAAGCGTTCCTGTGGGAGCTATGGTCAGCAGCTGGGAGTTCCTAAGTCCGTACTGCTTTACAAGCTCCGTCGTCTCCTCTGATGCATTCAGCTTAAAGTAGGGGGATGCGATGATCTGCTCAGGAACACATTTCTCGAACATTCCGTATTCTTTGGCGAGCAAAGCGGATTCGTTCATTGCAGTGTCTGCCATGAGCTTTCCGAGCTTATCACAGAATGCTATGGATTCAGGAGAACCGAAGGTATATCCGAGTTCGATGAGCATATCTGCGAGTCCCATGATTCCCAGACCGATCTGTCTCCACATCCTTACGGAGTCCCTCTGTTCCTGGAGAGGGTGGAGCGGGAGACCTTCATCGAGGACATCGTTGAGACCGCGTATACAGATCCTAACTGCCTCGACGAACTCATCGTTTAGGAACTTACCATCCCTAACGAATTTGGCCAGATTCATACTTCCGAGCAAACAGCTTCCACCTGCGGGAAGAGGTTCCTCGGCACAGGGGTTGGTACCAGCGTAGGAGTAATCGGGGAATTCGCTCAGAAGGTTCCAACTGGAAATCCTGTCCCAATAGAGGCATCCAGGCTCCCCATAATCCCAGTTCGTGTAACACAGTTTCTCAAAGAACTCCCCGGCATTGAGCTCTTTTCTGATCTGCTCTCCGCTTTCTGGGCGATCGAACTTCTGTGTGAACATGGTACGCTGTTTGACGCAGCCCATAAACT
This sequence comes from Thermoplasmata archaeon, assembly GCA_015063285.1. Taxonomy (NCBI): domain Archaea; kingdom Methanobacteriati; phylum Thermoplasmatota; class Thermoplasmata; species Thermoplasmata archaeon. The sequence continues at coordinate 112,334 of SUST01000003.1, read as the reverse complement.
CGTCGGTGACACGGATGGACATGTTTGCCTTTGTGACCCTCTCGAGATCGGTCTTAACCGACATGAACTCTTCCAGGTCAGGATGGTCACATGAAATAGTGAGCATCAGCGCTCCGCGGCGTCCATGCTGACCTATCAGCCCTGTCACCATTGAATAAAGATCGGTGAATGATACTGCTCCAGATGTCTGAGAAGCGGTATTGTTGATCTTGGCTCCGCGGGGTGCCAATTTGGATATATCGATTCCTACTCCGCCTCCGTAGCTAAACGTACGTGCGAGCTTTCCCGCTGCTTCAAATATGGATTCGATGGAATCTTCTGGGGGCGTCAGGACATAACAGTTTGAAAGAGTGATCTTCCTCCCTGTCTTTTCCAGACCTCTGTTTGCGAGGATCCTTCCTCCGAACAGGAACTTCTTCTCCTCCATCAAATTCCTTATGTCTTTATTTCCGGCACTAACACGGTCCAACCATTCATCGAAGGTTTCGTTATTGTAACAGTACTTCTTCGTCCAAATGTCGATCCCTAACTGGTTGTCAGCGCCTAGCCAATCTTTGATATCCATATTTTTCCCCCAACCGAGGCAATTGCAAATGCATTCCTCTTGACTTTTTCTGACAAGTCTCGTGAGTACATAATACTTGCAATGCGAATATTGGATGTATACTCCAACATGTACTAAAAAGGATTGATTAGGAGCGAATTTTGTTTAGCTGGCAGGTTAAATAGTAAGATATGTCCTTCAAATGATAATTTTTGTCCGTTTTTGATCACATTTCAACCAACTAAGCGGCATAATACGATGTCGATTCTCTATATTTTACAATTATTTACTAAATTTTAATGATTAATAGTATGATAATTTTTTTTACATACTTAAAAATAAGTTTTTATAGTAAGAATACATTCTACAATTGATATCATGCTGATGAATGAATCTCTTGACAAGGAAGATTTCGACATAATGAAGGAAATCTGGACAGTGAGTGCCTTGGATGGGATCAGGGGCTCGTTCTACAGCAAGGAACTCATTGCGGCTGAGAAAGAAATCAGGGTCACCAATGCCCTGCTTCACGATACGGAAAGCATTCCGGTCGGAGAGGCACGCATACGTTCCTTATTAGACGGGGATGCCCCGATGACCCATAATGAGCACTTGATCTCAGGTTACGACAGGGCAATGAACATGGTCATGAAGGACTACTCTCGTTTGGATTTCAACGAAAAGAGCCTCTTAACCTTACACCGCGTAATGTTCGCTGAACTCCTCTGCGAGAAGGGTAAATTCCGCAGCGGATGCGAGAATGCGATGGAATTCCTCTTCGAGGACTACAACTCAAAGACGACGGAGGCATTGGCATACATACCCCGTACATTGGAGAACTTCTCACAGATAGCACCGTTCCAGGATGGGAACAAGAGGATGCGGTCTCTGCTTACCAATCTGCTCCTCTTGAGGAACGGCTATACTGCACAGTTCTATGTCGGGCTGGATGAGACTATGCCTTTGCTTCCGTCATTGATGCGCAGCTACAAGGAGCTGGACAGAAGGTATCCCATAGTGGAGAACCGCAAGGTAAAGAAGAGGGATAGGATCCTCCATATCATAGAGACATCTTCCGAACCGGTGAAGAAGAAGGATATCTGCGCATGCATCCCTGACGTTAGCATCAGAACGGCCGATGTTGTACTGTCAGATCTTATCGAACAGAACAAGATCGAAAAGCTAGGCTCCTACAAGGATGCTAGATATATCCTGGTCTGATTCAACTATAAATAGGACCTATAATCTGAACTGGGTTCGATAATATGAAGACAATCAGAGCTTCCAGAAGATCGTTGGGAATGAACTACGCAATACGCGAGGTCATCGTCCCGGCAGCAGAGGCCGAAAAGGCCGGCAAGAAGCTCTACAGGCTCAACATCGGAGACCCCAACAAATGGGACTTCGAAACACCAGAGTACTTCAAACAGACCCTTAGGGAAGCCGTGGACCGTGTGGACAATGGTTACGGAGACTCCCAAGGAGAGATGGACCTTAGACAGGCTATTGTCCAGAGAGAGAAGGAAAAGAACGGAATCACCATCAGCACCGATGACGTCTACGTGACCGCAGGAGTCAGCGAATGCATCGAAGTCATGATGGGAACGTTCCTCGAGCCGGGAGACGAGGTGCTCGTTCCCGGTCCAGGATATCCTTCCTACATGCAGTACATCCACTTCTTCGAAGGAAGGACGGTACCCTACAGACAGATCGAAGAGGAAGATTGGAAACCCGATATGGATATGATCCGTAAGAGGATAACCAACAGGACCAAGGCGATGGTCCTGATCAACCCCAACAACCCGACAGGAGCGGTCTACGATCCCAAGGACATACGTGAGTTCGGGGATATCGCAGCGGAATATGACATTCCGCTGATATCGGATGAGATCTACGATAAGATCGTGTTCGACGGCGAGTTCCACTCCGCTTCCAGACTCAAGTCGGATGTTCCCAGGATAATCCTGAACGGATTCTCTAAAGTCAACCTCATGCCTGGATGGAGGATGGGTTACTGCTATTTCATGGATGAATCCGGACTGATGGATGAGATCCGTACCGGAATGATGAAACAGTTCAGAGCGAGGATCTGCCCCAACGTCCCCTGCCAGGCTGCCGCCCAAGCATCGCTGCAGGGCCCTCAGGACTACATCGTTGACATGAACAAGAAACTCAAAGAGAGGGCGGAATACAGCTACAAGAGGCTCAACGAGATACCTCTCATATCGACAAGGAAACCGAAAGGGGCACTCTATATGTTCCCCCACATCGATCTCAAGGGAACACCGTGGAAGACAGACAAGGACTTCGTATTCGACCTGATCAGGGAGGAGGGCGTCGTGTTCGTGCACGGTTCAGGATTCTGCGAGGAGTTCGGACAGGATCACTTCAGATCCATCCTCCTGGCGCCGCAGCCTGTCCTCGAAGAGGCGTTCGACAAGATGGAGAAATTCATCAACAGACACATCTGAGGTCTCATGAAGGACGTCCGCCTGACATTGGTCCAGATGAGATGCGTTGCGGGAGACTCCGAAAGGAACTACCGCAGGATGGAAGGTTTTGTCAGAGACAATGCAGATTCGGACATCATATGCTTCCCGGAGATGTGCCTCTCCGGATACACCACCAGCGATCCCGTAAGATACGCGATGTCCCCGGATCACCTCTCCGTAAAGAAGATAAGGGAACTATCCGAGGAGACCGGCATAGCTCTGGTCTACGGCTACCTGGAAGATAACGGTGCCAAGCCATTCCTCAGACAGGAGATCGCTGATGGCGATTCAATCGGATTCTATAGGAAGACGCATCTAGGCAAAGCGGAATCGACAGTGTTCACTCCGGGGGATTCTCTTCCGATATTCGATGTCAAAGGGGTTCGTACTGGGATACAACTGTGCATCGAATCCCATATCCAGGACATCTGCTCCACATACAGGTCCAAGGGGGCAGAGCTGATTCTCACCCCGTTCGCCAACGGGATATCCGGAGATAAGAGAAGATCGGTATGGTACAGCTACCTTCCGGCCAGAGCATCTGATAACGGGCTGTACGTCGTCGCTTGCAGTGCAACGGGCGATAATGGGCTGGGAACGGTATTCGGAGGCGGGATGATAGCCTTGGATCCGAAAGGGAACGTCATGAAGGAGCATTACGGTACTGACGAATGCTCGCTGACTGTTGACATAGGCGGTAAGCTTCCGAGAGATGGTCCGGAAACGATGTCTAATATCTCGTATTATGACAGAAGAAGGCCCGAACTGTACAGGTGATCATGCCTTTTCGGCGTGATTATGGACACATCCTTCCACGAATTCTTCGAGAACCTTGAACCTCTCGACATGAATGTAGTAGACGTGATCGGGACCATCGATACGGCTATTGACCAATCCAGCTCTGAGAACCCTCCTGAGAGCCTTGTTGGTCCTCTGTGAATCCATGCCGAAAAGTCCGTCAGGGAACGGCGAGCGAACCTCTGTTTTCATGAGCCCTTTCAGAATCTCCAATGAATCCGCATCGTCCAGAATGGAAATGATGTCCAATAGTGGATTCGCGGATACTGTCGTAAGAATGGGGCCGCATGCACATACGTGCTTGCTCATCTTCGGTTTGGATTCTTCTCCCATGAGGAATGGAACTCTGGAGTAGTAGATAATCCTTGTTCGTATATGTTCGGCGCATACCTATAAACGATACTGCCCGATACGGAAAGATGGTAAAGGTCATGAAGGTCTGCGCTTACGCTGTCAGAGAATTCGATGAATAGGGTTATTTGAAGAAGACCGCTGAAGAGCTCAAGGTCGAAATCGTTTGTACAGGAGATAATCCCACCATCGATAACTGCAACCTTGCTGAAGGCTGCGGATATGTTTCCGTCTTCACATCCCCAATTACCGCAGAGATGCTGGACGAGTACAAGAGGCTGGGCGTAAGAATGGTATCCACCAGATCGATGGGTTTCGACCATATTGACATGAAACATGCACAGGAGATCGGAATGGCCGTCGGACACATCACCTATGACCCCACAGGAGTCGCAGAATTCACAGTGATGGACATCCTTATGGCGGTGAGACGTATCAAAGAGATCAATGCCAAGACGATGGAGGGCGACTTCCGCCTCAAAGGGATGCTGGCCAGACAATTGAAGAACCTATCGGTGGGTGTAGTGGGGACAGGACAGATCGGACTGTCTGTCCTTAGGGACCTTAGCGGATTCGGGTGCAAACTGTATTATTGGAACCGCAGCAACAACGAAGAGGCCAACAAGTATGCAACACGCCTTGGGTTCGAAGATCTCCTGCAAAAATGTGATGTGGTCTCCATCCATCTTCAATACAACAGCTACACACATCATCTCTTCGATGCGGAAAAGATCGGTATGATGAAGGAAGGATCCATTCTCGTCAATACTTCCAGGGGAGGCCTTATCGATACAGAAGCGATGATCTCCGCTCTTGAATCTGGGCATTTGGCATCAGTTGCACTGGATGTTGTGGAGAACGAATTCGACCTCTTCTACTATGATTGCAGGGACAAGGACCTTTCTAACTATTATGTAGGAAAACTCAGGGGAATGCCTAATGTGATCTATTCGCACCACATGGCCTACTATTACCGCGAAGCTGTTTGGGGAATGGTTTACAACAGCATTTTGAGCATGAAACAGTTCGATGAGGGCAAAGAAGTACCGCTTAGGCTCATCTAATTGGAACGGACAGTTCTAAGATGCCCATAGTTAAATCCTTGTTAAACATCGCCGTACTGCTATGAATGACAGAACTAGAGCGGTATTGCCTATCTTCGGTATCCTCTTCATGGTGGATTTCCTGAATTGTCTGGATGCTTCCATCGTGAATGTCGCCCTGCCTGTTATTCTGAAACAGTTCGGCATACTTTCCGGATCCGACGGCTCTTGGTTGATATTCGGATATGCGCTAGGACTTTCCTCCCTTATCCTACCGTTCTGCAAATTCGGCAAGAACGGCAGGCTGAAGAAGATTGGTATCTGGGGAACGATTCTTCTTCTAATCACATCCATCTTATGCGGGATATCCTCAGATTTTATCATGCTGATCATATCAAGAATCGCCCAGGGTGCAGCATCAGCAATGATCGCTGCCACTGTCCCGATCGTCCTGTTGGATTTCGTTCCTAACGAGAGCAAAGGCTTAGGCCTGGCGGTGACCGGAGCCTCTACCGGTCTGGCCCTAGTGGTAGGACCAACCATCGGAGGGATAATCGCACATCTGTTCGATTGGTCTTGGATATTCTATCTCAATGTCCCGCTGTGTTTGATTCTTCTATATCTTTATGCGTATCATCTTCCCAAGGATACTGCGAAAGAAAAGGACAGGGACCCCAGCATCATCGGTACGATAGCATCCCTCCTGTTCTTTGCATCCATGCTCACTTTAGTCGAGGATCTTGGCGACCCCGATCTCACATTCAATGGCAGAATAATCTCGCTAGCAGTTGCTATCGTTTCTGCTGTTCTTCTTGTCCGCAGTGCTAAAAAGGACACGGACAGAGCAATACTTGCGACTAAGATGGTCATGAATCGCGAATACCTTATGGTAAGCATCGCCTTCTTGCTGACTACAATGGTGGCCGGAGGGTTGAATTTCATGGCACCTTATCTGATGCAGATGACCTGGGGAATGACTCCGTCGGAATGCGGCCTATATCTCATAATCTGCTCTGTGGCCATGATGTCCGTGGTCATATTGGTGGGCAAATGGTGCGACAGATCCGGTGCGAAGAATCCGTCTCTGATGGCGATGATTGTCAGACTCATAACATGTGGTCTCGGAGTGATCCTGGCACCGGCTGTGGGAATCCCGGTATTGGTCGTATATCTGATCATTCTGGGGATTGGACACGCATTCTCCGGTACCGCACAGCCGACACGTATGGTCCATCATGCCACTCCCGGTTTCAAAGTCGAAGGAACTGGGTTCATGCTGGTCATCAATTACTTCGCTATCGCTGCAGGAAGCGCTTTATTCGCTATGATCCTAGGATTCGTCACCGGAGGGATTGAAACGCCCGATTCGGTATTCGAAGCATTCAAGATTATGTCGATAGTCAGCGCTGGAATTGTAATTGCTGCAACCATACTGACATTATTGGCCAGGAACGTTGTGGTCGATGAGAACGGGAATCAAATCGAACGCTGAACGTCATTCCTCGAAGAATACGGAGTGCGTCTCATTCATCAGGTGAGCATATCTGTCATGGATCACAGTTTCCAATCTTCTGAGAACGTTATTGTATTCCCCTTCTAGGTCCTTCTCATTAAAGTTCAGTGAATTCAGGTAGATCTTCTGATATTTGGGCTCATCAGCTGATTCTACGAATTCGATAATGTCGCGAAGGCTTTCTTCGATGCCCGACTTGCTACTGACGTTTATGTTCAGGATCTTATCTATGAGGACGACATCGTTCTTCAGGAAATCTATGACTGCTTCGCACGCATCCTCTTTGGTATGGCCAGACATCTCCTCGTCGATGAAAAGATCGATCTTTGCATCCTTCATTTCTTTGACCTTCTTCAGGGTCACGGCATCATCGATAGAGATCACGAGTTCAAATGTGAAATCAGAGCCGCTCTGTGGTTTGATTTCCTCTGTATCGGCCGGAGACTCTTCTTCTCCTCTGGCTGTCGGCTGCTTTATCATTTGAGGAACCTCAGGTGCCGTAATGGATGCCTGTGCAACCGGAGACTCGATCTTCTGAGGAACTTCCGGGGCCTCTATCATATCCTGACTCTTGGCAGCAGAAAGTTTGTTTTTGTCTTCAGGAGCTTCTATTCTCTCAGAATCGTCAGGCTGTGCGATCTTCTCTATTTCCTGTGGGGCCTCGATCATATCAGGATTCTTTGCCGGAGAGATTCTATCCAGTTCATCTGGTGCCTCGATTTTATCTTGCGATGCCGGTGACTTCAGAGACACCTTTTCGTCTTCATCCATCATCCCTTTTCTGCATTGATCCATGACATATTCGTCCAAAGATTCGTATTTGGATAGCCTGCTGCGATAAAGCGGAGAAAGGATTGGTTCAGAATCGGGAAGAGGCTTTTCAGAGATCAGCGCATCCAAGACATCTAAATCGCTGAACAGATGGCGAATGATGTCCTCATACTCCTTTCTATTCGGCTGGTCGGTGCGAACCATCGCTGAAAATATGACCAACTCATTCAGTTTACGATCCCTAATCGAATCAAACCTAGCATCCCACATGAATATGAAATGGCGTTAAGAGTATAAGTATTAAGTGAAAAAGTGGGGGCAAAAGCCCCCTGGAAAGGTTTCAGAGGTATCCAGACTTCTGGAGGGCCATGAGGTCCTCAGTGGAGAGTTTCTCTCCCGCCTTGAAGCGCTCGAAGATCTCCTTTGCTTCTTTCTTACCGGACTCGTCGACCTTCTTCTTCTTGACGCTGTTCTTCTTGTTCTTGAATGCTGCGGCATCCTTGTCCATCTCGTGAACGGACTTGATCTGCTCGATGTGCTTCTTGTGCTCCTCATCGGCAGCCTGCTTGCACTCTATGAACTTTGCCTGGGCAGCGTCGGCTTCCTTCCTGAGCTTGTCTGCCTGCTCGTAGTAGCCGATCATCTTGTCGTGAGCGGCCTGGGCCTGCTCTGCGTACTCGGACACCTGGTGGTGGTAAGTCTCTGCCTGGGCCTTTGCCTCCCTGAGCTGTGCGACGAGACCTTTCATCTCATCGTTCTGCTCGTAGGTCTTCTCCCTCTCCTCGATCTGCTTTGCGAGGACGGATATCTGCTTGACGATGCCGTTCTCCTTGTCCTTTCCAAGGGGCATCGTCTGCTGCATGTATTCGAGATCCTGGAGCTGCTTCTTCAGCTGTTTGAGGGGGACCTGGTCCTTCTCCTCTGTCTTCTCAGTCCTGTAAGGTGCGAGCTGCTCTTTGAGTGCGGTTACCTTCTGGTTCCACTCGTCCCTGAGCTCCTTTGTTTCCCTTACCTTCTGGTTGTAGGAGTCGCGCTCCTCCCTGCACTTTCCTGCCTGGTCGACAAGTTCCCTGACCTGACCGTTGAGCTCGTCCCTCTTGGCCTTCCACTCTTTGGTCTGGTTGTTGAGCTCGTCCCTGAGCTTCCTGTGCTTCTCTGCATCCTCGTTAACGATGCTGCGCTTCTCCTCCATTGCTGCGAGACCTTCCTCAGAGGTGATAGACGTCTCCTCTGCGGTTTCGGCTACCTGCTCGATAGCCTCTTCTGCCTGCGCCTGCTGTTCCTGAGAATCCTGCTGCTGAATTTCCTCCACGAAATCTTCCATAAATGTTCAACTCACTATGTTCGCATTGACCATGAGATAAGCATGGCCCACTTTATTCGTGCATATTAGGATGTTATTTATAAAGATTTGCCGAGTTGGACACGTATTTCCCGTTCCATTTGAGGATTTAAACGCCTCGCTTTCGAATAACAGACGATCATCGTCACACTTATATCCGTCGTTATGCGAATCGGGATTCATGAGCGATGAGTTCGCCGTTGACGAATCCGGAATGACCTCGGACGGGTATCACAGACTGCAGCCGACATGCAAGAAGGCGATGTATGTCAGGAATGTCATCGCGATGGCAGTGCTAATCTTAATTGGAGCCGCGATTCTGGTATTCATGAAGCCTCAGTTGGGAGAATGGTACGATACTGCATTGTATCTGATCCTTGGCCTGCTCATCGTGATAGCCGTATACTTCATTCTGGGCCCGCAGATTTTCTTCATGCGCTACCGCTACAGAATCGATGACGAGAAAGCAGAAATCAGAAGAGGAGTGCTGGTCATCACCCATACGCTTGTCCCCATCGAGAGGATACATCAGGTGCAGGTAGCCAAAGGACCCATCAACAGGATGTTCGGACTGGCCGATGTAAACATAACAACTGCCGGAGGGACGGCGGTTCTCGAATACCTCGATATCGAAACGGCAGAGAGCGTCGCTTCGAAGCTCAACGAATGTGTGGTCAGTCTCCTGAAAGACCGTGATTAAGATGGACGAACAGACGAACGAAGTCGACCTGGAATCCAGGGTATACAGGAACCATTTCACCATCGTGGTCCAAAGCATGGTATCCATACTGATCATGCTTGGGATAATGGGGCTTGTCGGATCGGCGTCATCTGGAGGGGTCTTCCTAGGGAACCCCGCACTGTGGATAGTTGCTATCGTAGGCATCGTCTACATTTTCATCTCCATCAGAATCTGGATGAAGACCACGTTCACATTCGGGCCTACGGAGATAGTCGTGGTGAAGGACACCTTCTTCAAGAACACCAGCAGGATTCAGTACTCGAAGCTGGCATCAGTCAATGTCCGCAGGAGCTTCATCAACCATATATTCGGCACCACCACACTGCTTTTCAACGTGAACTCGTCCGTGAACTCTATGTCCGCTGAAGCCTCACTTACGCTAGAGAAGGACGAAGCGGACAGACTGCGCGAGATGGTGTCTGCCAAGATCTTCCAGAAACAGATGGTTATCGAGGAGGACAAGATGGAGGAGACGCTAGTCGATGTGAGCAACTTCGACGTCATACTCCACGGTTTCTTCGGACAGCCTACCAGGTCTTCGATCCTGGGATTGATTTTCCTAGCATACTCTTTGATAACGATGTTCGTCGGAGAGGGATCCTCACTGCTGGGATGGCTGATGTTCGGATTCACCTCCATCATCCCTTGGATAAGGACCATCTTGAGATACTACAATTACAGGATATACCGCATCGATGACACGATCACCGTTGAGAGCGGACTGATCAACAAGTACCGCAGCTCCTTCAACATAAAGAAAGTGAATTCGGTACGCATTAGGGAACCTCTGCTCGCCCGCGCCATGGGGAAATCCCTCCTCGAAGCAGAGGTGGTAGGTCTTGCAGACAACGAGGGACTTCCACTGCTCTGCCCTCTGAAGAACAGGAAAATCGTGGATTCCTTGACGAAACAACTGGTCCCCGAATTCATATTCGACAGCAACCATCAGACTCAGCCCAAGGAATCGCTGGTTCCCACCATGACCTACAAGATTCTCTGGGCGACGGTTTTCCTGGCGGTAGGCATCACCCTATACTTCTTCGTCACACTCAGCTATGACATCGGTTCCAAGAATTACGCCGAGTACATCCTGTATGCCGCTGTTGCGATGCTTGCTGTCGTCATCCCCATTCTGCTCATCGTCCACGGGATACTTGCCCAGAAGAACAGGGAGTTCGAGATGGGGCAGGAAACGTTCCTGTTCATCATCGGCGCCTATGACAGACAGAGAGAGTACATAAGATACGACAAAGTCCAGATGTGCGATGTCATTTCTGGGCCCGTCCAAAGGATGTTCGGTGTGGGAACATGCAACGTCGGACTCATGTCCGCCCAGGGATTCAGAGGGATCAGATCAGGATTATTCCGCAGAGACGAACTTGAACTGATTGGAAAAGAGGTCATAGACAGGATCAGGGACGGCAGGTACGATTATCGCAAGTACCTATGATGCGCGCATCCGTGCACATAGACTTATAAGTGGCACTCACAATCGCCGTATCGATTTCAATGAGCAACAGTTGTCCCCTCGACTACAGGTACGGGCGCCCCGACATGAAGGCAGTCTTCTCGGAGGAGAGCCGTATCCAGAACCAGATGTACGTAGAAGCCGCACTTGCCAGGGCGCACGCATCCCTCGGAACAATCTCCGAGGCTGATGCGAAAGAGATCACACGCGTTGCAAGTCTGGACGTCGTCAGCGTACAGAGGATCAAAGAAATCGAGTCGGAGACCAGGCACGACCTCATGGCCATGGTCAAAGCCATGACCGAGAAATGCGAGGGAGATGCCGGAAGGTATGTCCACCTTGGAGCGACCTCCAACGATATCGTCGATACTGCAACAGCTCTGCAGATCAAAGCCGCCATGGAGATAATTCTCAAGGACGTTGAGGACTTCATATACACACTGGCGGTAATCGCGAAGAGGGAAAGGGACACCCTCGAGATCGGAAGGACACATGCTCAGTTCGCTATACCGATCACATTCGGATTCAAGATTGCTGGATACATTGCAGAGATGATCAGGCACAGAGAGAGGATAATCGAGTGCATGCCGAGGGCCTGCGCTGGAAAGATGGCTGGAGCCGTCGGTACCGGTGCCGCTCTGGGAAAGAACTTCTTCGAAATACAGAAGAGGGTTATGAACGACCTTGAACTTACCTATGAGCCTGCAGCCACACAGGTAGTCGGACGCGACAGATACACCGAAGTCATCTGCCTTATGGCGAACATCGCCACTTCCATCGAGAGATACGGGACGGAGGTCAGGAACCTCCAGAGATCCGAGATTGGAGAGGCTTCCGAATTCTTCGATGTGAAGAAGCAGGTCGGCAGTTCAACGATGGCCCAGAAGCGCAACCCCATGAACTCAGAGAACTGTTGCGGTCTGGCAAGGGTTATCAGAGGATTCGTCACACCCACGTTCGAAAGTCAGGTCCTTTGGCACGAGAGAGATCTGTCCAACTCGTCAACTGAGAGGTTCACCCTCCCCCACGTGTTCATCCTAACTGACGAGATCCTGAAGAAGATGAATTGGATCTTCGAGGGACTCGAGGTCCATTCAGACAAGATGCTGGAGAACATCGAATCGTCCAGAGGTCTCGTGATGGCCGAACCCCTCATGATGAAACTAACCGAAAAGGGAATCGGAAGGCAGGATGCCCACGAGATCATCCGCGAATGCTCAATGATCGCAGAGGATCAGAAGAGGCACCTCAGGGATGTCCTCCTGGAAAGGGAAGGCCTGAAAGGCGTCCTCACCGAGGAAGAGATCATCGCCACCATGGATGCCGCCAACTATGTCGGCGGTGCAAGGGAGATAGTCGACAAGATGGTGGAGGCAGCAGAGAACGTGACCGGAAGGCAGGTGCCGTGATGATCCCCCAAATGAAGCACGGACTCATCATAGGGGCCGTCGTCGGTGCTGCTCTCACCGCTTTCATGTACTACTACAACCACAACCTGCTGGTCGACCTCATCATGATCCCGATCGGAGCAGTGATGGGTGCAGCACCCTGGTTGCTCAAACCGAAGGACGAATGAAAACAAGACGCCCCCGGAGACCCGGGAGCTGATTGATTTTAGAGTTTCTGTCCAGCGTGATCGCCGGGCGTGACGTAGAAGACCTCCTCCACCTTCATCTTTATCAGATTCTTGGCAGGATAGGTCTCCTTCTTGGAATGGGCAATGGAAACAGCTTTAAGATAATCCGATCCGGAATTCTCTATGATGACTGTTCCTTTGATCTGATAGGACTCCTTGAAATCCCTGTTCCATACGAAGAATGCCGCTTTGGGATTCTCCTTCAGGTTTGCAAGAGTCTTGTTTAGGTAGTTGTCCACAAGCCAAATATTACCGTCATCGCCCAGGAATATCATTCCTACAGGCACAACGTTGGGTGTTCCGTCCTTTGATGCGGTAGCGAAGGAAATGATTCCTGTCGCCTTCATCTCTTCGAGCATCTCTTCAGTTAATTGAACCATGAAGGCTTGAATCACAGTGATTTCATATAACGTTCACCACATAATATCCCATCCTGATCATTATAAATCCGGATCGCCAGAATACCATGAGCACAGATAGAATGCCAAACTTCTGGCAGTGCCAAGGTTTTTATTGGACTTCTCAGTACAGATGCCTGCCGGGAATTCTTAATGGGCAAGTAGATCAGCCCGGTTAGATCGCTTCGTTCGCAACGAAGAGGCCGCGAGTTCGAATCTCGCCTTGTCCACTTTCACTTCATACCCAGATTGTCCAAAAGTGGACAGAAACCTTGTCCGCCACGTGGACAATTGTCAGGAAAGTAATGAATTTCGATACAGGAAACTGTTTTCCGCTTGAGATCACCATGTGCTCTTAGCATTCTCGACAGCCTTGTTGAGCCTCTTCCTGCTGTAGAATCCCTCCGTTGTCTTTGTGCTCGCATGCCCCATGAGGACCGATACGGATTCGATATCCAGATCGTTATCGAGATATCTCTGTCCGAAGGTCCTCCGGCACATGCGGAGGTCGAATTTGATTCCGAGGTCCTTTTCCACGACGGTCTTGATCTTGCGGATCGAGTTGCCGGACAGATAGCCGTCAGAACTATCTTTGGATGGGAATAGCGCTTGTGACTTCACGTTATTGTCCGCCAACCACTTTTCGCGTAGCACGAGGTACAGAGTGAGGATCCTGCGGACATCGGGATGCAGCGGAACGGTCCTCGGCATCCCGTAAGTCGCCTCGCCTTTGACGTGGATGATGTCGAATGTCCACAGGGTGGTATCGACGTCCTTCACATCGGCGAAACGGATCTCCTTGTTCCTAGTGCCGGTGGTGATGCTCATCAGGACCAGGGCGTAGGCCCTGACCAGATTGAAATCGCCGGTGTCTATGATCTTCGACCTTTCGAGGATGAGGTCGTACATGTCGTCGGACATGCTGTCCTTCCTCCTAGTCCCCTTGAAGTTCGGCTTGAGCATCGGATTGTGCGCAAGGCACAGCTGGACCGCAGGATTGTCGAGGTACAGCAGCAGCTGGTTCAGAGCGTTGATCTCATGGACCATATCGGCAGTGCTGACCAGACCCTTGCAGTAGAGTATGTACTCGCGCACATCGTTCTCAGTCCAGTTCTTGGGGGACATGGACCTCATCTTTCCCTCTTTGACCAGGATCTGCACCTTGGACTCCATCCTGTGGTATCTGCGGACACGGTTCTTGAACGTCTCCTCAGAATACACTTCGCGTATGGTATCCAGATAGCGATCCAGGTATTCTCCGAGTGGATTTCTTCCCAATTCATTACCTCCTGTGAGCTATGTTCCCGATTGCCGGGTTCTTTCGCTCTGTATATTGCATTGGCAACCGTGTATTTAATTGTTGGTAAAAACTACACTGTAAGAAAATACCGAGTTAAACGGGTGTTTGATAGGAACTGTTAAAATATTACTCGGTAATAACTACTGTAATGGATTGGAACTCATCGCTGCTCGAGGAGAAATACGCTCTCAGCATTCTATGGATCATCAGGAACAATCCCAATATGACCAAGACGGATATCGTCAGGGTCGACAAGGGAGGGGAGAAGACCAAGTACGCTATGATCAACAAGCTCATAGATGCCGGTCTCGTTTCCACATACAGCGACGAGAGCATGAGATGGAACACCGAATATCTCATCCTCACTGAAAAAGGGAAGACCGTCGCCGAGCACATCGAGATTATCAACGAAGCGATGAAGAATTGATATTGAAATGGAGGGTATGGCCCTCCGGTTTTCAGATCAGGCGTTTATCCTGATGGATTGGATTGAAGACAGAGGATAGGAAGCTCTGATCGATTCGTAATAGATGATGTCGCCATGAACTGACAGAATGGTTCCTGCCTTGATCTCGATATGACCGGCACTGACGAAATTGATCGTCCCGCCTTTCTTGCTGAGAAGTTCTACCTGCTCCTTCAGGAAATCGGTAGAATCGTCATCTGCATGCGATCCTCCGTTCGTTATGAGAACGGCCCCTTCGACCGCTACAACGGCCAACAATGCAATAGCGACTATGGTCAAAACCTTCTGAGAATCCATTTCATCACCTCATTCATCCTTGATCCAGAAAAGGACCAGTCTCGTATCCCCTTTGTGATACCAGCAGTAATCATCGATATACTTGTATTCAAGACCGTGCTTGGCAGCGAAATCGATGGCATTGCGTTCCTCCCCTTCCTTCTTATAGGGGTTGGATACCAGGAACACCCTGTCATCCTTGGTCCTGACGGCGAACTCGTGATCGATTATCTCATCGTAGATATCGAAATCCACTCTGGAGAGGGGAACGGTACCGACGACGTCGTAATCCCTAACGAATCTCTCCAGCTGTCCGAGGTCATCGACATAGATCGACTCGCGGTTCAGTTTCCTAGTCCTCCTGTCACGGAATATCTTCCTTATCGGATCATCGCCCTTAGATCCGTACCAAATCCTGTCATTGGAATCCCTTGTAAGTTCTCCTGTTTCAATCATAATATCGACCGCACGTTTCGTCATCGCATCGGGAGTGCCCGTGGACTCGTAAGCATAGAACTCGACCTGAGTGAGGAAAAGACCTTTCTTTCCAAACTCCTCGAAGATGGATCTCACAACGCTGACAGCTTCCTCTTCGGTGAGGGCGCTCTTCTCCGGAACAATCTTATCGGCGAAATCAGGCACCGAGATATCAATGAGGACCTGATCGCCGGCATCGAGGCCCAGCTTGCGGCAGAGCCTGGTGACATTCACACTCAGTGAATTTCCGTTCTTGATGATACGGGCTATCTCTTGCATAATACTTGTATTACATGTATGACATATAATACTTGTCGGACAAAAAGAGAATGGGAGGATTCCCATTCAGAATTCCTTGACATCCTTGAAGATGGTCTCGGGAGGTAATGGTTCGTCACCGGAAAATCCTCCGATGCAGTTTGCCTGACCTACATACTGGCGTGCGTAGATCCTTATCCTGTCCATGATGCTGATCATCCAAGCATCCATATCGCCGGAGAAGTAGCGGTCCATGTCCATGGAGACTGCTGTCATGAGAAGCATCTCAGCCTACCTGTCCTTATCCTGGACCTCAACGAAGGAATGCTGCTTTATCCTGTCGATGATGATCTCGTTCTCAGTCAGATCCAAAGGTTGCTCGGTGCGAAGTCTCATGCTGATCTTCATCTGTTCGCAATAGGGCATCATCCCATCCAATTCACTCACCAGACATTACGTTGTATTCATTGATCAGATTCTTGACCTGCACCACCGTGCTCTGGTCGGAATCCTGCTTGATCTCCAGCTTCCACTTCAATCTGAGGTAGGAGACGAGCTCTGAGCACTCGGATTCATCCATATACGGACCGAATGCGTATGATTGGGAATTGTCATCGGAGAACGATTCCAAGGCCATCCTGTGGGTCGGAGCGGATATGACCGAGAACTCCGGCATACCAGTGAATCCTCCGTCGGATCTGTTCATCTTCAGACCGACGAAGTACATGTCGCGGTAGATGACCTTGTTCACCTCGTCCTGCCATTCCTGATTGATTCTGCTGCACTCCTCCTCCCTTCTTTCGGGAGCACAATGGAACAGCCTGACCACATCCTCCAGTGCCCTGTCCATATAGTTCTGGAGATGCTTGACGGAATCTATCGGGGAGAAATCGAACAAAGGTGTGTTCAGACACGCCCTGAGGACGTTAATCTGCGTCATGAGGTTCTTGATGTTGCGTGAGATCTCATCATCATCCACAAGCTCCGACGGATCGAACTTGGCCACGAACGTCCTGAGATCCTCTGCATAGTATGCATAGGGTCCGGAGACCATGGTCTTCGTGTAAGAGCGCATGGTGTCGATCATGTAATTCAATGCTGCCAACCTATTGACGATGAGCTCGCATTCTGAGCGGTTGGTGTCATCCAGCATGTTCTCGAAATGATGTCCAACAGGATTGCAGTCCTTCGATGTGAGGTACTTCTCATTCACATAGTATGCGCCCTGGTTGCAGAAGGTCGTGGCGAGATCCAAAGCATACTCCTCAAGGGATCCGGGGATCGCGAGATAAGCTACGACGGTATCCTTCGGACCCAGTCCGAGCTCCTTGACCTCGGTGGAAACGGGGATGATCTTCGACGTACCTGATATCGTGATGTTCCTTACAGCCTTCTTGTAGGGCATGATCGGCTGGATGTATATGACAAATATAAACCTTATCAGATACTGATTACATAAGTATGATTGAACGTCTGGCTGATGGTCCTGAGGGTCGTTTTCGGACATTATGTAATCACCTGAAGTTACAGAATTCCGCCTTGAACCAAGAGATCCAACCGAATCTTGCACCGGCGTTCTTCTTCCGAGCCCACTCGTTGAGATCGGGATCCTCTGTCCTGTCGGACAGGGCCATGAACTTGTCGAGATGGTCGTTGACGAACTGCCTGATGACGTTCTTATTGTACTCGGGCGTGCGCTTGTTGTTCATGACCTTCTCGACGTAATGCTGATTCTGAGCGATGGTGTTGGTGCGGGGCATCCTCTGCATGAGATAGCTTTCGGTCATCGTCCTGCGCTTGGTATTGATGCCCGGAGCGAAGTGCACCCAACCGAGAGGATACTTCTTACCGCGGGTGCTCGTGGGGATGAGCTCGTAATCGCTCATGGGAGCACCCCTTGCATTCCTTGCAGCGGCTGCAGCGATCGTCATCGCAACCTCTGAAATCGGTGATGTAGGAGAGAGCATCGACATATCCTGCGACAGATGTCGATCCGCCAAAGACTGTATCTCTATCGAGATTGTCAACTATAGAATCCTATACGGCCGAGATGAATTCCCCCAGGACCTCCGTCGGATTATCGAGAACGGAATACTGTCTGTGGAATTCCGCCGCTAGAGCTTGGATCAGAGTGTCGATGCGCATCTCGTCATCGATGCAGAGGGAATCTGCGAAAACAGATACCATGGCGGCGTTGAAGCCGACCTTGTAAGAGTATTTCGTGAATGCTGTCCCCGAATCCTTTGACTCGGTTGAATCGTTTGAGAGATCTTCCATTTGTTATCCTCCGAAAGAGTTTGCGAATGACAGTGTATGTCATTCCCATTATTTTATTAAGTGTATATTTTACATATAATATTTTACTAAAAACAAAGAGGAAGGATGCGGACAATCAGCGGGATCAAAAGTTGAGAAAGGGATAGATTAAATATGAATGAGGCCAATAGTGTATTATCCTGATAAGACCCGCATCCAGGTTGCCATGGGTGGCCATCAATGCTTGCGGGCAAAGGATATCTTCTCTATTAACCCGTAGAATCTGATATCGTCGTATTCGAATTTGCGGTTTATCGCACCGGCAGCGAAATCGGCGATCTGGACACATCTGTTCTGATGGGATGTGGCCTTGACGCATTTCTTCACGTTTGTTCCGTGATGCGACGCAGCTTCCAGACAGATGCTGTTCAATTCGAGAATGGTCACGAAGGTGCTGCGATCCAAGAAAACGGAAACGTCATGGGCACCGATATGTTCGAAAACACTGTCGAACAGATCCCCGAGGACAGCTGCGTACAGCTTGTTCCCGTGAACCCCATAATGACTTCCGGTATAGTCATGTTTATCGACAGTGACCGATATGATGATCGAATCGGAATCGGGCAACGAAGCCAGTACATCGATGATCTCCGATTCGGTCGAGTTGTAGAATTTGGAATCCTCTCTGATCTTAGGGATCTTTTTGAAAACAGGTTCCAGATTGCGTACACGCTCGTTGATGACCGCTGCCATAGAGAAGAATCTGGAATCCTTACCGAGATCCCCTGATTCATCAATTGCAACGACCCATGTCATGACCTATCGAATCCGGGAAAGAAAGACGACAATAAAGAGATTTGTTGGTGGACAGTGGAATCAATACATTCAACCCGTGCTTTCTTCTCCGCCACCCTTCGCTAATCTCGGCCCGCATCATCGGGCTTTCCATCTTCGATGTGTAAGCTACGTGCATGCGGCCCTCGTTCCTTCCCGCTTGGGTTTCGAAGAAAGCCCAGGGTTGAAAGAAATGGTCTGTAAAAGAGATCAAGGAACCAAGTCAAACTCCTTAAGAAACCAGTTCCTTCCAAACAGCTTCGCCGACTTCGGAGATGTCGGAGCGGTAAGAGCGGATATTCCAAGTTACGGATATCCGCTGGACGAGGATGGGAACTACCCCGAGGACATGAGGTGGTTCAGATGAGCGACTACGGGATCCTCACCGGAGTCGAAGTCATCGACAGACTGAGCGTCGACGACATCGTGACCATCCTGGATTACGGATGGGACACCCAAGATCTGAAGAACATGCTGGAGAACCGCGACTGGGAATCCATCGGATACCTGGCGGCATGGATCAGGGAGTGCGGGAACGGACACACCGGATTCATGGTCGAAGACGATCAGTGCATCAACGGAGTATATGGGAGGTGCTGCTGATGACCACCAGGCAGGAGCAGATACTGATCCACCTGTACGGACAGATGGGATTGGGGAACAGCTACGAGATGCTTTATGAGACCACTCAGGACGGCATAGCGGATGCTATCGGAATCTCCAGAGGACAGGTGTCCATCGAGATCAGAAGACTGGAGGAGAAGGGATTCGTCTACCACCTCCTGAGGCATGCGACCGACAGTCCGAAAAGAACGAGAGCGCACAGGATGTGCTACAGGCTGAACGCCCTCGGGATGCTGACGGTGAAGGACATCCTCGCATGCGGAGAGGGGGTGGCCTGAATGCAGGATTGGCAGATCGCTGTCCTGAACAGCGAGAACATCAGGGTCGACCAGGACCAGTACACCGGATACAGGCTGGTCATCAGGAAGACCGACAGGGAGCACAGGATGGGGATCCCTGCGATCGTCGAGACCGTCAGGAAATCCAAGAGGAAACCGGTCATCATGTGCCCGGACGAGCCCTTCAGAGGGATGTTCGCGGACAGGAAAGAAGTTCTGGACATACTGATGAGCACTTCTGAATACGAAGAGTTCACGGTGTGGATGGCAGAAGCCAAGATGTCGGGGGTGATCTGATGGGGAACAGAGCGGTGATCACCACCGAGAAGGACATGGCCAGAGAAGGCCTCGGGATCTACCTCCACTGGAACGGAGGAGCAGATTCAGTAGGAGCGTTCCTGGAGTACTGCGATCTGAGAGGGTTCGCAGCTCCGGACAAGAGCGACTACGGATACTCCAGGCTCTGCCAGGTGATCGGGAACTTCATGGGAGCGGATGGGAACTCCCTGGGGATCGGGAAGCTGAATGAATTGGACTGCGACAATTGGGACAACGGGATGTACATCCTGAACGGATGGAAGGTCGTCGCCAGGAAGTACTTCAAGGGACAGGAACAGAACTGCTACGATAGGATGGAGTTCCTAAAGGAACTGGATGCGAGCCAGCCGGAGGCCCAGCAGCTGGGATCGGAGATGATAGAATCTCTCAAATTCCATGGGAAGAGGATCACCGATGTCTCATGGAACTACCACTACGAGATATCGAAGAGGAAGGAGAACGGCATTGCGGCAAGACCTTTCGAGATCGGGAAATTCTACACCGATTGCAGGAACAGACCTTTCAACATCGTCAAGATCGTGGACAAACCGTACATGGAGGCAATCATCGAGAGGGATTGCAAGAAGATCACCGTACCGAGGTTCACCTGGAAGGACGGGTCGGAATCGATAATCCTGCCAGAGAACGGAAGAACAATCGTTTCGATGGAGGAGGTGAGCTCGTGAGCCTGTTCGAGACCGGTACCATCGTCAACACCATCGGAATCAGGGATATGATGATGGGCAGTGCCGATGCTGCCGAGACCATCCGGAAATGTCTGGACCGCCATTGCCGTGGAGATTGGGGCGATCTCTGTGACGAGGACAAGCAGATGAACAACGATGCTCTGGAGGCGGAGAGATAGGAAGGCGTCTCAGACAGACTGTTCAGTTCGTACGACACCGATTTCGGGAAGATCTACATCATAACCGAGTACGATAGGTCGGTGACAACAATACTGTTGCCAGACGAATATTGAATAAAACCCCTCCCTACGGGGAGGGGATCATAATCATATTAAATCGTCTTCCACCTTTTCTCTATCAGCATCAGTTTGCGATTCTGCAGCCTCGATGCTGATACCGATAATATCCTTGAGATAGCGGAACATGTTGTCCGACCTGGACTCCAAGAAGCCGTCCAAGTCCTCCTTGATGAAACATTCATAGGCGGTGTCATCGATGAAATAATCGATAAAGGTAAAAATACAACTTCGATTGAAGAATGTGGACAATCACACTCCTGAACAGCGCAGAAAGAACATGCAGGCCATCCACTCGAAAGATACAGAGATAGAGGTCATTTTGAGAAAGGAATTATGGAAACGCGGGCTTAGATACAGAAAGAACTGCAAAGACCTTCCGGGAAAACCAGATATAGCATTCAAAGGAAAGAAAGTAGCAATTTTCTGTGATTCAGAATTCTGGCACGGATATGACTGGGAAAATCAGAAAGAACGTATCGGAACCAAGAGAGAATACTGGATTCCGAAAATCGAAAGGAATATGGAAAGAGACCGCAAAGTCGAAGCCCAGCTAGAACAAATGGGGTATACTGTACTGAGATTCTGGAGAAAAAAGATTATAAAAAATACGGAAGAGTGTGCAGACTCTATTGAGAAAACTCTTAATCGTAGTCGATGTTGGTGAAATCTATCGAATACTTACCCGAATCTTCTTTAGTGAACATCACTGCATTAACGCCCAGGCTGTCAAGCATATCCATCGTGACTAACTGCCCCTCATCCAGATGAAGCACGTCCCGGAGAAGCCATCTTCCGAGTTCCTTGTTGGGATTTGACATTATGGCCTTTCCCTGATCCTGACAGACCTTGGCACTGATAGTCTCCCCGCTGGGCAGCTCCAGATCAAACGGAGTGTCCCTAGCTGGGAAGAAGCCTGGTATACGATCGCGATCCTCCTTCTGATAAGGAATGTAAATCTCATCAAAATCTCTTCTGCGTCCTCCTGCATTCCATTGGTTGAGTCCGCTCTTTTCTGGGACGTGAACACCTCCTCTCGTAGAGAACAGCGGGAGAACTATAGTCGGTTTCTGAACGATAGACTGTGAAGATGGCTCCCCTATAGTAAACTCCCCCTCATAAACCTCGACGATAGCCCTCATCGGATCCTCGACGAAATCCACTCCGAAATCATAAAGAGAGTGCTCAAGACTAAAAGATTCAAGAATTGTACTCTTAGATCTGCTGAATCTGAACCTGTTCTTTCCATCAGTAAAGTCAAATCCTTTGCCAGTCTGCTTTGTAACCTTGATCGAATCAAGATCGATATAATCCATGGAACATTCATGGATTGAAAGACGATTGGGCCTGCGGACGACATAATGATAGATGAAATCATCTATCGCATAAGCATCTTTGGAGAAATCGAGTCTCTCATTTCTGAGCTCGGATACTCTGCAAGCATCCTCAATTACATCTCCAGTATCTGTGTATTCCCGTTTCTTGTCGAATTCAGCAATCTTCTG
This sequence comes from Thermoplasmata archaeon, assembly GCA_015063285.1. Lineage (NCBI taxonomy): Archaea > Methanobacteriati > Thermoplasmatota > Thermoplasmata > Thermoplasmata archaeon. The sequence continues at coordinate 89,662 of SUST01000003.1, read as the reverse complement.
AAAAGGGGTGTCTACGAAAGTTTTGATGCCCACTCCAATCGGACCGATACGTGCATCAATCGCAATGCATGATCTGGAAAGATTCTCTGCATTAAAACATCTGCAAAAGAGATTCTCCACGATACGATAATCGATATACGGAGTATTGCTTTCAGAGAAAAGACTGCTAATAGAAGACATCGCCCGGAGATACTGAATGTAAGAATGCCTTTCCTCCTTCGAAGCCTTACAGAAAACACTGGTCAACCTATCATCCCCGAATTGCGCATAGCGAAAATCATATTCTCTGCTATCCTCTTAATGACAGGAACGGAAACAGAATTACCCGCCTGCTTGTACATATGGGACTTGGCAATATCAGGGAAAGAGAAACTGTCAGGGAATCCTTGGAACTTAAGGCACTCCTCAGGAGTGAGCTTCCTAATACCATAATCATCTCTGATAAGGGGGACATTATGACCTCCCGTGCCCATGTTGGCAGTCAGCGTAGGACAGACATTACTTTTGTTCTCACGCACATAGACACGGCGCCATTGATAAATAGTATCCGGATTTGTCATCTCCCGATCCAGCTGAGAATAATACTTATGATCTTTACTATAATAGAAAGAATCGGCTTTCTTATCGTGATAATCGATGATATCATGAACGGAAACAGTCAGACGAATAGGTTCGGGAAAACTAAAACAGTCTTTAGCAAGACATGAGCCGTCTGGAGACTTTCTGAAAGCAACAACATAAATGCGCTCTCTGTTCTGAGGAATATTGCCGTATTCCATTGTGTTAAGAACGGCCTGAGTTACGCAATATCCTGAATCCTAAAGAGCGGCTTTAATTACACTATACGTACGTCCGTTGTCATGAGACATCAAATTCTTCACATTCTCTAAGAAAACAGCTTTCGGATGACACTCATTAATAAGTCTGTCAACCTGCGTGTACAATACTCCGCGGTCATCTGCAAAGCCCTTACGGTAACCAGCTATCGAAAACGCCTGACATGGAAATCCGGCTGCAATAATGTCAACATTGTCCAAATCTGAAAGATGCTGGTTATATACATCATCCTGAACGAGATAAGGAGCCCCATTGAAATTATGACGGTATGTCTGGCAAGCATAGGAATCTATCTCATTGGCATATATTATATCGGCACCGGCTTCTTTGAAGCCAAGACATATGCCACCGATACCGGCAAAAAGACTTGCAACACGGGGTTTTACCATAAGACCGTGATGAAACAAAGCTGCTTTATACTTATCGGAACAGAATTAAAGACATCTCCTTTTCGGGCCCTTTCACCCCTACACTTATCGCGAGGGGCAATATTGTGTATTGCGGCTCGCCTTTCCTGTTTGAACGATGTTATTTACTCACCGCATACGCATAATCCCCTCGCTCCAGCTCCGTTCCGGGGTTCAAGAGGCCCCTAAGAAAAAAGGAGTTGAAGAAGATGGTAACATCGGAAGAACTGAACTTGACCTTCCAGAAGGTCGGAAACGATTTCGGATTTGAGAACGTGGAAGCGGAATTCTCGCCATTCAGAGACCTCAAAGTGAAATGGATTCGCACATGCGACTTCGCGAACTTCAGCGTCTCAGACTACCTCAAGGAGGCACCCGAGGATGTTGTGAAAGGGATCGCGAAGACGATCTTCTCGAGGATCCTTGCGGAAGAGGAACTGGATTACCCGGAATGCGCCAAGGAATGGCTGACCTCCCAGGAGTTCAGAGATCTCAACCAGGAGAAGTACATCGAAAGGAGCCGCAACCTCGCTGTCTCTGATGAAAACGAGGATGAGAAACTCTGGGATGCCTACCACAGAATCGTTGATGCTGGCCTCGTCGAAGAGATCAACGGACTGAAGCTGTTCTGGTCGAAGGAGGAATCCGAATCAAAGGCAGGACAGAGCTCATGCCTGATGAGGGTCGTGATCATGAACAGGAAACTCCTGAACGACAACGTTCCGGAAGAGGTCCTCGACTACTGCCTACTGCACGAGATCGCCAATATATCCCTGGATTTCGGACTTGATTTCGTCGAGAGGAAGAAGGAGGTAGAAGATCTCTTGGCGACTTGCCCTGGAAGGGAGGCCGCCAAGGAATGGCTGAAGAAGGCCATGATCGAAGTTTGATCAAAACAGGGGCAGTCTGCCCCCATTTTAATATGTTTTATATCAACTGGATTGGAGTTTGCGAGCCTTCTGAGCCCTTTCATCAGCGATATTACAGAATTTGGCGTAGAGCTGCTGGACAGCGTCCACATCACCGGTCTTGGATTGAGCAGAAATGGCCTCCGCGACATCCATCAGTTCCTGATCGTAATCTGCGAGTTCGTCTCTGAATCCAGTTAAAGATCTCGATTTATCATATGCCTTCTCGATGACTGATTTCATCTCATTGCCTTCCGCCGCATTGAAAGCCTGATAGAGACATGAGGTGACGTCAGAAATCCTTGCGACACCGGCATCGTTGACATCAGCAGTCTGGGCAGTATGATTGTTGGCCACGACATTCATGATGAAGAGGATCGTGAATATGATGAACACGACGATCTCGATGACCATGATGTACGGCTCAGGAATCTCCTTGACGAAGAGGCCTACAAGCATCAATGCGATCTCTATGATAATCAGATAAGATGCGAAGATCGATGTGGATGACTGGAAGATATAGCTGTTCTTGTGATTAGGGGTCGTAAGGAACGAGACCATATTGAGAACAAAGGCCAAATCTATCATCACAATCGAACAGATCATTGTGTTTGTCCAGTCCTTGATAAAGATATACATAACGACATCGACGACAGCCATTATGACAAGTTCAATAAGGACTGCAAGGTAATTCGCTTTCATTCTATCTTACTCCCGCATTCTGAACAGAATTTGACTCCAGGCAATAGTTTGTTACCGCAGTTAGGACAGAATAGATTGAGCTTCTGCCCGCATTGGGAACAGAACTTGCTGCCAGCTGGAAGAACTGCACCGCATGAACATTTCACCGTACCGGGATTCTGCGGCTGTTGTTGCTGAGCCTGCTGTTGCTGACCGCTACCATCCAAAGGCGTCATGGTGCTCGCAGCCATGTTGTACATGCCGGAACCAGCGGCAAGACCAAATCCGATACCGACACCTGCGCCGACCATTCCTGATCCCTCGTTCTGAGCGGCATCGTGCATGATGCTTGCACTCTCGCTCTGAGCCCATGTGATGCCCAGAGTCTCCAGTCTGGCCTTCTCACCTTCAGCCTCGATCTGAGTGGTGGCCCTCTTGGTACGAGCCTCCTCGAGCACCCTTCTGGATTCATCGTTGGCAACATCGAGCGCCTCAACGTAGAAGTTGACAAGACGTATTCCGTACTCGTCGAAGATTGGATCCAACATGGGTTTGACCATTTCAGCTACTTCATCCTGTCTTGAGCAAATACCGATAATCTCATCATCCATGGACTTGATGACGTTACCGAGGAGACTCTTTATCTTCTGCGATACAGGAGCCCTGAACTCGCTGATGACATCTGTTGCTGTCAGTCTGTTCTGATTGAGGCCGACGAACTTCAGGAAGAACTTCTTAGAATCCACTATTTGCAGGGTATAAGCGCCTCTTGCCTGGACCGATGTGGCGATGTTGTACTTCTTATCGACAACCTGGATCGGACTGTCGGTGCCCCATCTGTTATCCAATTTATGGGCTTTGTTGATGTAATATACCCTTGCATTATAGATGCTGATGCCGTTAGACAGCATGTTCCTAATACGGCTCAGGAAAGGATAGTTGTTAGTCTCCAGATCATACTCTCCTCCCGAGAAGACCTCTAGGACCACTCCGTTCTTATAGAAAAGAGCGTCTTCGCTCTCGCCTACGATGAGTTTGGAATGAATGTTGAAGTCCTCGAAAGGCACCTTCCAGAAGACATCATCAGCTGACATCGCGCCGTATGATCCGGCGTTGTTATCGCTCTTGATGACACTCAGGAATGTCTTCTTGTTGTCATATGCCGATTCATTCTTGTTCTTGAACAATCCCATTCGATTCACCTCACAGGATCAATTTTGAAATCGTTTCTTTATCGCCCAGATTAGCTGGAGCGATATTGCCCAGATTGACCATGAGTGTGTATCCATTAGAGTTAGGTTCTGCTGGAACGTAGATTAGACCATGGATAGTAGCCCGCCCCATCTGTAACTTCGGATGAGTGGATCTGCAGGCATCCAGATAGTTATTGACTATGAGCTCTACATCATACTTAGTAGAAGTGGGTGCGACTACCTTCGTACTGGCGTTTAACCTAGTATGGTGTGCATCGTCATAAACATAGCGCACCTGACTGCCCATTGTGATAGATGTCTCATCGCCCTTTACCCTCTGCATGAAAGTGGTCTCGGGCATTGCTTTGAAAATATCGGTGATCGCCTGTCTGGAATTCTGGACAGTGGACGAAGAAGTCGGGAATTCAGCAGAAACGAATATGAGCTCAGACACTTGCACTGAATGCTTCTTGAACAGTGATCCGGTGACAAAACTGTACTTGATTTCAACAACCCACAATGGGAAAAGAACTGAACCGGAACCGGATGCGACCTTGAGAGAACCGTCACCGCTCTTCGCAGAAATGACTTCTGAAAGAAGATTGAGTATCTCAGAAGTCCTCTCTATCCTGCTGAAAGAAGCGAGATTGCCATGCTGCATTTGGTTCTCAAGAGTAACTTCGGTCATCAGATCGCTTATGACCTTGAAGACCTGCTGCGTATCAAGACCAGAACTGACAGACAACGCCTTTGCGATGCGAAGAGTGGTCCTGCAGACGATGGCCTCTCTGGAAACAGCCAGAGCCATCGATAAATAATCGATGTTGGAACGTGCATCTTTCTCAACCGAATCCAGATTATACGCTGCATCCTCAAGTTTCATAATCGCCGCCTGAGAATTGCCTGACATGATATCGTTGATACCATCGCAAGCTTTGCTCAGAGCATCGAATCTCTTTTTGACGAGCTCATACCCCTGCAGATCAGCGATGGCTTCAGCTGACGCTTTGTAGTTGTTTGTCATGAACTGATAGCGATCTAGCTGATCCTGAGCCATCAATTCGACACTATTGACGGTCATCGCATAGGATGTGGAAACACCTGAAGCCTGATTCACTAGTCTTTTACTGTCATCATCGACTGCCAATGCCTTGATTGATTTGACCTTTGCATCGAACTCGAAGAGCTCTTTAGGACTGTATCTTGATGGCAGTCCTTTGAGAGTTTTGAAAGGCATGACAAGCAATTGATTGGAAAGGGTGCTGATGAATCCGAACTTGTATTCTCTAAATGTAGCTTCCAGAGAAGGTTTGATCGAGGACATGAAGATATTATGGCGAGCGATAGGATCCATGGTCTCTGTCTGATTCAGCGACATACCTGTCGGTATGGTCTTAGAGATCCAGGCCATCATCTCCATCTTTGCCTGCTCGATATATTTCTGAGAATCAACCTTAAGCTGCGATCTACCGCAAGAAAGACATTTCAGCATATCTCCCTCACCGGAGAGCGGCCCTCCGCATGATTTACATCTTAATTCTATGACTTCATCCATGATCATCACATCAATGCATACCGGCCCTTAGACCATTGATCTGTCTCTGCAAATCATTGATCTCCGACATCAGTTGATTATAAGCCTTCGTGACCTCAGCATCGGTGTACTTCTTTCCCAATTCAAAATAGGTCTTACCGACGGTATCGATCGCGGAATAGCAGGCACGGCAAGCGAATATAGACTTCGTACTATTGGTCGCCAACGGCTTATTGGGGTCTGCCTGCCTGAGAATGGGGTCTGTGAGCATACTACTCATAGGAACGAAATGTATGTTCTCACCAGAAACTTCACGTCCGCAGAACCAGCAATGGACGGTCATCGATGCACCGCGGATGAATTCCTGATTCTTGGAGATCGCTTCCTGATTATGACGTTCGTTGTTGTATATCAACGCCTGCTGTTGGAATTCAGCAGCCTTCTTTGGATCTTCCCACTTAATGGCCTCAGATAATCTTTCATATCCAAGAGCATACATCATGTTAGAATAATCGCGAGCTGTAACCTTCTTCTCATCGAATATCTCCTCAAGGATGAATGTACGGTCATAAGCCGCAAATTCGGCTGCTGTACTGATAAGCTGTAAGCCTGCTTCCTGAGACACATCACTATTATTCAGAGCCTGCTGTCCTTTGATACGGAGATTGCATTCGTTGAGAAGGGCATCCACAGAAACATCATATACACCATACTTGACCATAAGGCCAGGATAGTTACTGAATACACCGATAGATTTAGACAGTTCATTAGGATCCCTGTAATTAGTACGCATCTCTAACATACGCTTAAGAACATTAACTTCCGGAGTCGCTTGACCCAAACTGATGACTTTGTTCAGGTTATTCAAAGCATCGCCGTATTGCTTCTGCGCAATTAAATCGGAAGCCTTATCAAATTTGATGGAGGCTCTTTCCTCTTTGGTCTTAAATAATGCCATCAAACCACTGAAGCCGAATCAAATAACAACATTAATAATGCTTCCAACAGAATAGGAAAATATATCCAATATCAACCAATTCTATCTTCTATTACTCCCAAATAGAGAAATAGCAAATTCAGTCTGTGTCGAAGTCAAATAGGCACATAATCCAAGTACATACGAGATTGTTCTATCAGGTAAACCCAGGTTATATCATTAAAAACTACTCGATGATTGCATTGACTAATCATAATCAGAGACACGGACGATCAGTATTTGACCAATCAATACAAGTACAGCGTCTGAAGTTCTGTTACGATCGTATTGTTGGAATTATTGTACTTCACTTCCAAACGCTTATTCTCAAAAGTGGTGAAACGATTGTCATAGCAATTCATGCCACCTATATCTATAGAGAGATCATAGATGGCGTTGGTCAGGATGAATTGATATCTGCCCGCTTCCGTGATATCGAAAGAACGCGACTTTTTAAGAAGAATCCTGAACGATCTGGAGAAGTCAATAGCTGATTGGGTTATAACTACTTCAAAAATATGTGAAGGATAGTGTGTTCTGGAGTTACTTTTGCCACAGCTATCACAAACTATTCTGAACACCCCTTCGTCAAAATGGATATGATTCCCACAAGAGCATATAGCATTAGAAGTGTTGTAATCCCACGAATCCAGGATAACCGGATTGGCAATTAGAGTGGTACCACACAGAGGGCAGAAGATATATGCCGCATCTCCAAATGATCTGCCACACAATTTGCATCTAAGGGCGCTAAACTTAGCATCATTCTTCGCGCCACATTTGTTACAATAAATCTGATCCAACGACTCATCATTTTTAATCGGATTCCCACATTCTCTGCAGAAGATTATATTCATCCTATCACCGATAATCACCTGAATAATTCATAACTAACTAAGAACTCATACAACATTCCTAATAGGCTTAGAAGCCTTAGAGAGTAATTCAACAGATATCGAGATAATGATAGCAGGAACAAGGAAGAACAAGAAATAGATCAACAAAGACATGGGCCCAGTCTCTGGATCAATTAGAGCAATTTTAGGAGCAACTTCGACTATATATAGATTAATCGGATAGGTCATAACAGTCATCAGCATCCCCATAAAAAAGAATACAAGACTACCCAAGGCTGAAGGTACATAATGAGCAAAGCCACACAGGACCAAAAGGAACGATCCGAAGAACATGATGAGCAACAATTCGTTAGGAATAACATCCCCCAAACCTGTTACCCCTTTGGATATTAGTTCATACAACGTAGCTTCTGTGATATCGATGCTTTTGCCATCTCCAGAGATATAGATGTGGAACTTGTGGATGAATCCGACATAAGCCATAGCGATAAGGCCAATGGCCAGGAAAAGATAAGACATATAACGTTTCCGATCAAGATCCTCTTTGGTAACTTTAGAGACAATGATCGTGTCCCCCCTGGAATCCTTGGTAGAATATGATCCTGTAGACATTCTTTCTTTCACTGCATCATAGAATTGGTGTTCTTTATCTTGCTGAGCTCCTAGAGGATTCTCTCTTTGATAGGAATTGTTTATATCATCAGATCTAGGAGATTCATAATGATGAGTGGAATAATCTCTAGTATAATCGGACGACGATTCGTCCTCATCCTTAAGTGAATAACCACATTGTCTACAGAACAGATCCTCATCCGAGTTCTTTGTGCCACATCTACCACAGAAGGCCATGAGGTCAGATAGTAAACGCAGTATTTAACAAAGACATTCGAGAACGACCTCAATAGATACTGCGTTTACCTCAACTTACCTGATATGTCCTTTGAATGACATAACCTGTTGGAATATAACCTACATTCGCCCAATTATGGATTCTCGAGCCTGCATCTGAGGTAGCCTCACAATAGTAATAGGTCTTGCCCTGGAATGTAGTACTAGTTCCAGATGCACCGGAAACCGCGACACCTGTAGCAAGATGGGCAGCGGTAAAATTACCAGAAGAGTCATAACAGTAGACGTAATAGAGCACAGCATCATAACCCATGGCTTCCATTAGGGTTGCAAAAAGGATGGCATGATCCTCACAATCGCCCTTCTGTTCCCAGAGGATCTCAGCAGGATATTTCCAATAATCCTGGACATTCTTGCCGTCCTTATCGTACTGATATTCGAAACTCTGCACGAACTTCAGGACATAATTGACACGCTCGATATCAGACATCGATGAAGATTGATTATTCAAATATTTGGCCAAACTCTTGATCCAGGAATCATCAGAGGTTACAAAGTCATCGATCCTATCAGCAGCTCCGTTGATATTGCGAGGTATGGGATCAGAGTAGTATTTGTAATACCACTTGAAACTGAGGTCCCACGTAAATGAATCCGATGAATTGTTCAAACTGAAGAAATCAGTGAAAAAAGAATACCATTTGTCCACGTTATATTTCCATGAATACTTATGAGTAACATTTTCATTGACTACATATGTGTCCGTATATGATGCCGTATAGCCGTCTGTATAGGTTATCTTCTGGACCACTTTCACCGCTGTACCTGACGAGATGCTGGTGGAAAGAGATGAATTGGAACTACCATTATACGTAAGGAGAGTCGATCCGGTCATAGCATCCATGAAGGTAACATACCTATTGCTGTATTCTACCGTATATTTCGAATTGATACTCAGGGTGACAGGTGCAAGAGAAGCAGAGGCTTCGAAAGAAAATGAAGCATCATGAATAATGCCGAACTTGGCAGTAAAGGTTACATCCGATTCCACGTTGAAGGTGTAGGTACGTAGATTGCCAAGATAGGATGATCCATCATACCATCCCAGAAATTCATAGCCAGAATATGAATTAGCATATAGAGTCACAGATGACTTATATAAATATGTACCCCCGCCCGAGCACTCGCCCCATCCTGAGTTACTCGAGTAAGCTTGGATGGTAAATGACCGCAACTCGAAAACAGCTACGTAGGTAGCATCAGAATTAGCCGTAAATGTGTAAGACGGATTACTTGAAACTCTAGAACCATCCTTCATCCAGTGAGAAAAATAATAACCATAAGAGGGTTCAGCTCTGATTGTTACTGAATCTCCCTGCTTAATATGCCCTCCACCGGATATGCTCCCTCCGTCCGAATAATTAGACTTCACAGATATATCATAAAAATAAGCAAAATAAGCAACTAAACTCTTATCGCCATCAACGGATATCGTACGACTTGCAGAGGTGTTACCATCACTCCACTTGTAAAACTCCATGCCATTGGTACCAGCAGCTCTGATGGTGATCATGTCGCCAGACTCATAAGAGCCCGAACCATATACCATACCAGATCCATTGGTAGATAAATCGATTTCATATTTTGTCGGCATCAAGAATAATACTGCAACAATGGCAATAACAGCAACTACAGAGATAACAACCAGAATCGTCCGGCGATTTGTCTTCTTATTGGATGTAGATATTGAAGCTATAGTAGTAACGACAGGTTCTGGAGGCAATACTTGAGCATCAATTTTCGTCTCAGAAACTGAAGAACTCATATCAACAACGGAATCGGCTGAGGCCATAGTACCGCATTTAGGACAATACTTTACACCATTACCGATCTCGGTACCACACTTCTTACAGAAAACCATGTCATCACCGAAGATTAAATCTTAATCTTAACAATATTTGTCGGATAAAGGAACGTGTTACACCGGCTACAACGCTCCTGGCCTTCAGTGATCGAACAACCACAAACCCTACAATGATATGAATAATTATCAAAGTTACCTTGAGAGAGGTCAGACGATTGATCAGAATCACTTGATTTCTTTTGAAAAACTTCCAACCTCTTTCCACAAACGGTGCAGAATAAAGAATCATCAGAGTATTCGGTTTTACAAGCCGGACAATACATAATATTAGAATCGGAAACCAAATCTCCGTCATACACTTCCACGAGTTTTATCCCACACATATTACAAAAGAGAGACTCATCTTCGAACTTTTTCTCACAACCAGGACATTGTTTATACAAAAGAACAGGATCCGGCTGCTGTCTAGGAACAACTTCAAGTTTAGTTCCACATTTATTACAAAATAACGAGCCATCTGTAAAGATGATTTCACAAGAAGGGCACTTCATCTCTTGAAAAGGATCTTTGGTGTTGTCCTGCGTAGTAAGTGGTTCTGAAGATAATTTAGTACCGCATTTGGTACAAAAAAGTAAATCATCTTTCAGCTGAGCATTACAATGAGGACAAGCCTTCATACTAACAAGTAAGAAGATGATTGAATAATAAAATATCGACAAGAACAATCAGTTTAGACCATTGGCAAACTAAAAATGGATGAAATAAAAGAAGAAGAGATGATGCACAATACATTAGAAAACCTCGACATAACTGTTAATTGATAGAATAAGAGCGCGTCCGCTGATGCTTCATGCAGGGAAAGAAGATGATTCAGTCTGATCGATTGAATCCTCACCGTATGCTGCCCTCTGCCTGCTGAGGAAGTACTCATCGGGTTCAGCGAACGGGCCACCCATGACGAGATCCTTGTTCTGGGGCATGAACTCCAGGGATGAAACTGCGAATGGTGTGAACTTGGCAAAGTCCGTAATTGTGAGCTTTGCGGATCTGAGGTCGTCCTTGTATCTCAGGTACGACGATTGGGCCAGATCGAACTGGTGCGCCAAGCACAGGACCGGATTGTCCTGGATGTATCTTACGTAAGAACCGATGGTATCGTCATCCCCTTCGTAAGTCCTGATGATCTCGCCGCATTCCTTGCAGACCCTGATCTTATATTGTCTATCATAACCTATGAGTCTGATCTTGTTCTTGGAGATGCCTCCCCACTGTCTTGCTCTGAGCTTGGCCATCAGCCTTTGCTGTGTCCAGTCCTCCCAGTCGATGTCGATGTCCCCGGACATGCGGCCCTTTCCGAAGAACTGCTCCTCGTAGTCCTGCTCCGAGTACCTGGCCTTGGGAGATTTGATGCCGGGGATCATGTAGTTCAGGATGTCCTCGGTCCAATCGACGTCCTCTGGATCCTTATCGGCAAGTCCGAGGCCCATGTGGGTGTACAGGTACGCAGCAGTATGCCTGATGCTGTGGACACCCTCGTGGGAATGGATCTTCTTGATTATCCATCCTGGATTCTCCTTCAGGAACTTGTCGGTGTCAAGCCATCCATAGCAGATATTATGGAAATGCGGTGATAATTCCCATTTTCCGTTGTTCATCCTCCAGGGGTGGAATATCGTTTCTCCTGATAAAGCTCCGATATCCTGGAGGGACAGCTCGATGTACTTCACCACCTTGGAGAAATCCTCCTTGGTCTGCATCCAGGATTTCATCAGATCCTGTGGAGGGGAGATCACCCAATGCCCTATCCTCCCTACGTCGATACCCTGCTTACGCATCAGCATCTTGTAAGCCTTGAGCCTGAGCTCCAATTCCACACCCTGCCTAAGGGCGGTATCGTTCATGCACTCAGGACAGTGCATGCTCCAGCAATGCCTTCTCTTCGCTTTGGCGAAATGTTCCGGATCGTTAGGACATGCGTTGATGACGAGACCTCCGGTCTTCGCATGGATGATGCCGCATCCCTTGACCTTCGGACGGTCCAGATCCCTGCCGGGCATGGTCCAGTGGATGTAGTTATGATGCTGCCTCCTGAAAAAGACCGTATTGCCCTGTCTGTCCTTGAACGAGGTTATCCCCCTCCTGACGAGCGAATACACCTCCTGGACGGGCCTTCCTATCTGCTTCGCAACTATAAGGTACTCTATGGCAGGATACGTTGCATCCTCCACGGGGAGGGTCTTGACATATTTCACTACCGGATGAGAAGCAAGAGCGGCCTGCTCTGCGAGGCCTGCCCTGTATGCCTGAGTGAAATGGGCCTCGATGGAGTTCAGCCTGAGCTGTTCTGCCCTGGAATCATAGCTTTCGATGGATCTCATTTCACTGTATGGGGATTTAGGTGAGCAGGTATCCCCTTACCTGCGTGTCATTGAATGTGAATATCCCCTCGGAGGGGATGTAAACGGCGACTGTGTCGCCGGTGGGAAGGCGGCCGGCGTCCGCCGGGGCTGTCGCCCTCGCCGGCGTCCGCACGGCCTGTTTGTCGCCCGCACCCTGCGCTCGCTAAGGCTCACTCCGGGTGCGCGCCGTCTGCTCACGCTTCCGGCGGGCGACATCAGGGGGATGAGGGCGGGGTTCCGTGACCGCCTGCGGCGTCGGCTACGCCTCCGCCCTTCGGGAACCAGCCCCTGCGGGGCCTTTGAGCCATCCCCTCCTCGGCGAGGTTCTCAATCCTCACCGGGCTGTTCCCCAGCCAGGCGCTGTAGTGCGCTACGCGGTCCAGATGCTGCGCTCTTGACAGCGCGGAGGACATCATAGTCTCCAGCTCCATGTCCTTCAGGAGCCTGACCATGGGGTGCTCTCCGAGACCGTAAGCATCGAAGAACGTGGCCATCCTGAAGAAATGAGCCGAACGCCTGGGATCGGCCAGGGAGATCTCCGGCGGAAGGGGCACCTGGGAGGATACTCTCAGCGACAGCAGCCTGTCCGTCTCCGGATCCGACGTGACACGGATGCTCATATGACCACGTCCCTGAGCATGTGGCTGTTGCGATAGGTCCACCATTCCACCTTTGGAATGGCGACGCACTCGTTGAACCTGGGGAAGAAGCACCAGGCCCTCCTGTCCGTTCTTGGATAGGCCTTCCCGGACCTGTCGATCCAAAGGTTGGCCATCGCCTGGCCCAGCTTGAATTCCGGGCGCTCGAACATCAGGTCCTCGTCGTGCATGTACTTGTTCATCAGGATGCAGTCCTGCGACCTGACGAATGCTACGTCGGTATCCGCCATGTTCTGCGTTGTAACGCAGACGACATTGGACTTGTGCGATATGATCGACAACCAACCCTGGATGTCCGTGTTCTTGGAGGATCCCCTGGAATGGAAGATCCTGTTGACATCCTCGATGACGACGACAGCTCCTACCGGGATGCGCTTGGTCTCGGATACCCTATGGTATCCTGGGAACATCGAGATGTCGTAGACCAGGGGATCGAGCATGTACACGGGACGGTCCTTCCAGCATAATGCGATCAGCGAGTGGAGGGAGCAGGATTTGCCCTGCTTCCCGCTACCGACCGCTATGATCAGGCCGTGCTCCATGCCCTTGATGTAATCAATCGCTCTGCTCATTGCTTGCCTCCCTGTCCTCCGGGGATTCCACCGATGTGTCCTTGGAGAAGTCCCTGTCCTGCATACCGAGGACGCTGGCGAAACCGTCTACCACCCTTCTGAGGGCCGACCTGGTGTAACCGAGGCCTATGATGTACGGGATGTCCAGGATCTGTGAGTTCTCCCTGAGGATGTCCTCTGCGGCCTGTCTCCAGTTGATGAAGGCCTCCTCTCTTGTCATGACGACAAGAGCATCCCTCTCGTGGATCCAGCTGTACACAATGTACCCCTCATCTGTGTCGATCTCCCTGGCGATGTATGCCGGAGCTCCCATACCGGTGTGGTAGAGGACGTTGTTCCCAGACTGGTTGAACAGCTTGTACACCTGGTCGGGAACGAACACGACACGGATACTGTGGGTTTCAGGCGTGAGGCAGACGACGTAGTATCCGTAAGGGTGATACATCGTCTTGGCCGCGTACCATCCCAGGGCGAATCCTGCGAACGGTGCGATCAGTATCGGCCAGGATTCTCCGAGGAACCAGATTATCGCCTCAGGACCGAAGACGAAGTAGCATGCCGCCGATGCGGTCGCTACCAAAGCTGCCAGAGCAACGATCCTGAAGGCGATGAGGCGGAGATTGCTCCTTCTGACGTAGATCGGTCTCTGGATCGGTTCCGATATCTCCGGCTGTACCGCCAGATCCTCGGGGCCTGGCTGACGCGGACCCATCTGGGCGTCATCGGCATACATCACAGACCTCCAGATCCATCATGGACTTCCTCATCGAGAACGCCCAGCGGAAGAAGGACATCGCTATCAAGACCATCACGATCGGTACGAGTATGTGCACGATCTCACCCCCGAATAGAAGATGATCCCTCCGGCGAAGGAGAGGATGCCGCCCACCGACAGGAAGGCGAGGGTCTCGGGTATCCCGAAGGATTCGGAGATGAACGGGGAGAGCCATGACGATGCGGCGAACAGGATTACGCCTACTGCCATACGAAGGATGTCCATGTCAACGACCTCCCCAGAGCTTTCCGTTAGGGCTTCCGATCTTAGGATTTATGGATACGTTCCTGCTGCATTCGGAAACGTCGGAATAGAATGCGATGTAGATCACGATGCATTCTATGGCGCATACGAAGAACAGGATGAACCCGGACATCATCCAGAAGACCGTGGGGTCCGTGGGGATGTTGTCGATGATCGTCTTCGCAACTGTATTTCCGGTGGCATCGCTCAGCAGGCTTCCCAGGGATTCACCCGAGGCCAAAGTGACCAAGAGATCCATGATGAAACTCGCATTGAGAATTCCTGCGAGCATGGGGATCCAGAACCTGAGCTTCATCTTACCCTCTCCCAGATCCCCTAGTCCGGATTCCATTGGTATCTGCCGATGTTCCTGACCACCGGGATGTCGAAGTACTCGCTGTCGATGTGGAATCTGCGCCTGACATAGTTGACGATCAGCCTCGTGACCAATATCATCAGAACGATGAAACCGAAGATGATTAGTATCTGCGCCGCATCCTGGCCTATCCCTAATGTTGACGCCACCACGTTGGAGGCACCCCCGTTGAGGAACAGGAAGGTGAATCCTCCGGCGACGGCCACCCTGAAGGCGTTCCCCCAGGTGATGACGGTCCGGGTGCCGGCCTGGACAGCCTCGGATGCTGCCACGGCAGCTTTGGACGTGCCTCCACCCAGGAGCTTGGACAATCCTTTGGCAAGACCGCTCCAGGCCGACATGGTCAGAACCTCCTCGAACAGGCCCTTGCCACCAGGACTACGATACCTATGATCAACGCGATGACGATCACGATGACCACGGGGTCGGTCAGGAAGGAATCTTCTTTCTCCTTATCCTGTCCTTCGGAATCCTGGATCCAGATGGCCTTGGCCGTGATGTCGCCTGATACGGTGACCGAGGAACCGGGCTGGTAGGTCAGCATTCCGATGGCCCATCCTCCGAAACTGTGGCCTTCCCTGCTTCCGCTGTAATCGGGAAGCGTTACGGAAGTCCCGGATTTCACTGTCACGGAGGATACCGAGGAGGATCCTCCGGCCACATCGAAGGAGACGGTGACATCCTCGTCGGTCGGAACAGGGAGATTCGAGGTCCAGATGGCCTTGAAGGTCATGTCGCCTGTCACGACAACAGTGTTGCCCGGCTGGTAGGTGACGTTGCTGTAGGTCCAGCCGCCGAATGTGAATCCTGTCCTGGTCCCATCATAGGACGGGAGGGTCAGCGATGTTCCATTGGAGACCATCCTGGACTGCATGGGAATGGATCCGCCGTCGACATCAAAGGAGATATTGTGGGAGATCACGGGCTGTGTGTTCTCTGTCCATGTTGCAACGAGGACGATGTTGCCTGTCACGGATGTTCCGAAATCATAGGGCTGGCCGTTCAACCTCCATTCAGAGAAGGCAAATCCCGCCTTCGTGGGCTTGACTGGAACCGTGGCGACCGATCCGGACTGGACGGTCTGCTGCTGGACGGGGGAACCCCCATTGCTGTCGAAGGTCACGGTGAAGGTCTGGATAGGGGTTTGGACCGGGGTCCATTTGGCGTAGAGGGTCATGGATCTATTGACGCCAGCATCCCAATCCATGGGGTTGGTGAACTCCTGATCGGTGAACCAACCATCGAATGTGCTATCCGCTTTGATGGGATCGATGGGCTTCGAAGCGGTGACGTTGTATGCTGTCTGCTCTATCTGAGGGACAGCGGAGCCTCCGTTGCTCTCGAAGGTGATCACAGGGAATCCCATGATCTGCACCTTGTAGACTTCAACGGTCGTTCCCTTGGGGTTGCTGGTTGTTTGGGTTACGTAGTATGTTCCCTTTGCGGCATATGTGTGCCTGGGGTTCCATTCCGTGCTGTGCTCGGAGCCGTCGCCGAAATCCCAATCGATGGTCTGGGCTTCGGCTCCGTCGAATACGAACTGCAGGGTGTAGGAGTAGAACTCCCCGTAGTCCTTGTCGTATGCCTGATCGGCATCTGATTCGCTTAGAGCGAAGGGCACCGCCATGAAGACGGCGGCTATGATTATCGCTGTTGTTCTGATATCATATTGCATAGATGATCGCACCTCCTGCGGGAGATGATGTGAATTCGAGGGACGAGATGACAGTGACTGTGAAGGTCTTGGTCGCAGACGTGTATCCGGACTTGGAGAAGGTCAGGGTAATGTCGTAGGTCCCCGTCTGGGTGGGTGTTCCCGATACCGTGGTTCCCGTGGATGAAAGCCAGGAGGCCCCGCTAATGGAGACGGAGCATCCGCTGACGCTGACCGTTGGGGAGAACGACCAGTAATTGCCTACGATTGCGTACTGGTCGGGAGTACCGGAGACGGTTATGGTGAGCTGCTTCCAGACCGCATACAGCTGGGTGGTACCGTAATCGAAGGAATACGAGGATCCCGCGCTATAGGTTGGGGAAGCAGCATTGCTCGACTTGGACCATCCGAGGAACTGATATCCCGATCTGATAGGTGTCTTAGAAGAGAGCTGGATGGTCTTAGTGGAAGAGCTGTCGGTGGTCGTGGTATCGGAGGGGGCTCCGGAACCGCCGTTGGCGTTGTACTTTATCGTGTAGTTGTATGTGTACACGGTCTCCGAGGTCATCTGGACCGCAGGATAGTACGAGGCCTTCTTGGTGACGGTGACTGAATCTCCGAGGCTCGTCCCGTAGAGGGACGAGGCCATGTTGTAGTTGCTTGAAGAGTAGGTGGTAGTGTATGTGTAATTGGATCCGGAACCATTCTCCGTCGCCTTCCCGTACCAATCGACGTCGATGGAGGTTCCGGAAGCGATGGTGTAGGTCTTGCTGTTCGAGGTGACCTTGTCGTTGTCAACCCCGAGCAGCTTGAAGCTGTCCCAATTTCCTTTGTAGATGGTGATCTGATAGTTCGTGACGTTCTGCTGCCAGACCGCATACAGGGTCTTGGATCCGTTGTAAGAAACGGTGATAGAATCCCCTGCTGAGTAGGTAGCGGAAGTCGCAGAGCTCGAAGTGGACCATCCGAGGAAGGTGTATCCGGATCTGGTCGGCTGGGTCGACGATACGGTGAAGCTGTGGCTGCTAGTACTGGTGCCGGTGTAGGATTGGGTGCTTGGAGCACCGGATCCGTTGTTGGCATCGTAATACAGATAGCAGGTGTAGTTGGTGGCCTGGGCTGATCTGGTGAAGCTGGCGGTTATCGACTTTGCCGATGTAATCGTTCCCGATGTGGAGGACCATTTGGAGAACGAGTATGTGTATGACGATGTGGCGGATGACGGAGTCGCCGTCACGGACTGACCGTCGCTGAACGTGATCTTGTTACCGCTGGCCGTGTATGTGGTACCCGAGGCCACCGAAACGCTGGTCTTGCTGACGGAACCGTAGCTAGATGGGCTCGCAGAGAAGGATACGGTGTACTTGGTGGTGGATGCCGCTTTTACGGTGACACCGTAGAGGAGGTCTTCCAGCTCATCCACCCCTCCTTCGTCCATGATGACCAGACGCATGTAGTATTTGCCCGGGGACAATGTGGATTTGGCAGTAAGTACGAGACCTTGGGCATTCGGTTCCAGATCGTATTTTGAAGACTGGACCCAAGTCCCCCATGTGGTGCTTGTGGCCAATCCGCATGAGTAGTTTCCACCGGCCGCCTGGATCAGGTCCCACCAGTCCTCATGGAGGTCGTCGACCCAGTAGAAAGTCTTGGTCTCGCCCACATTTATGGTGAGGTCGTCCTCTACGAGATCAGCCGCATCGGAATCGTCCGAATCGAGGAAGATGTGCGTTACAACAGCCAGCAGGATGGCCGAAACGAAGACAATCATGAGCTTGTGCTTGAAGTCCATGCTATCACACCGCATAGATGATCGCGCCTGCGGTCGGGACGCTGCTGAAGACAAGTTGGTTATAGACGTTGATCCCGACCTCAGCAGAAGCCGTCTGGCCAGCTGCCGATGTGACGGTCACTGTGGCTGTTAGGTCCTGTTCGGCCGAGCTGTCGATGGCATAGAGCTTCCCGTCGGCGATGCGGACGGTCAAGCCTGCATCATCCGTGGATGCTACCAACGTGTTGTCGGAACCTCCAGTGACTGTGAACGATGTTGTGGATCCCTCGGTGCCGGCCAGGAGGTTCAGGACGGAATCCCCAGAAATCGCGAGGATATCTTCGACACTGACCGTGACGTTGCAGGTCTTGGACTGGCCATAGGCCGTGGTACAGGTCACTGTGACGGTCTGATCCATACCGACAGCTGTGGAGTTCTTAACCTTCAGGACACCGTCGGTGACGGAAGCTCCGCTGAACTCTGATACCACCCAGGTCTTCTCCGACGTCACGGGGGAAGATATAGTGGCGGATACGTCCGATGCGTTGTTCCTGTAGGTCAGGATGGAATCGGAGCAGCTCAGGGTCAGAGCAGGCTCGGACTGGATAGTGATCTGTTTCGTTGCGGATTGGGAAGGTCCATGGGCGGATGTTCCCGTGATGGTAATGGTAGAAGACTGGACAGCAGCCGACTTACCGAAGATGACTCCTGTGCTTGGATTCAGAGTGAATCCTGCAGGAAGCGTGCCCGACGTTACCGCCCAGGTGACTCCGATGTCCGAACCGTTGACGATGGCATCGGATGATACGTTGCTGTCGTAGGATCTGATTGTCTGGGCCTCGCCTCCGACTATCTTCGAGTATACGGTGAAGCTGACCTCGAGATTCTTGGACTGGCCGTTGGCGGTGGCTGTCAGGTAGACAGTCTGAAGACCGATCTCCGTCGGTGTACCGACGATCTTCCCGTTGCTCAGAGAGAGTCCGGCAGGAAGGGCCTTACCGGAAGTGACCGCCCAAGCGACAGCACCCATGTCGGATGTTCCCGTAGGGGTGAAGTCGATGTTGCTGCCCTTGATGATGTCGTTTATCGTTCCGGATACGTTCAATCCGTTGACCACTGTGAACGTTACATACTGGTAGGCTGTCTGAGCGACAGGCGAAGTCATGCTGGCCTGGATGACCACGTTGTACTTCGTGCCGACAGAGGCGTTGGTCGGGATGTTCACGGTGACGGTCTTCCCACTGACGGATCCGACGTTGGTGTCGTTTACCTTCAGGGATACCGTGAGGTACTGTGTGAGGTCGCTGGGGAATTCAGGTGTATAGGTCCACCTGTATCCCGGAGCGATGTTGATGTTGGTAGGCTCGCCGTATGTCGAACTGAGGTCCTCTCCGACGGCATCCGATCCGTCCGTTAGGAGGAAGGAACCAGCGAAGAGCATGGCCATAACAGCTATTACGGCAGCCGTTTTCGATGTGCTGAACATGTTTTTCAACTCGTTTACAAGGAGGTTTTATCACGGCCCTCCCAGCCGTTGTTCTTATGCTTGGGGATGGCGAGGTAGATGGAGGAGCAGATCAGCAGAAGGTACAGGAGCAGCTGCAGCCAGTAGAGTCCGATGAAGTCGGCAAATCCCAGACCGGAGATGTAGGCCACTTCCGTCCCATCCTGGAAGATCCATGAGATGCCCAGGTCTATGCCCACCCAGGCCAGCATCGAAGCTATCGCAGGGATTATCGCTGGCAGGGGCATGGCGAGCACCTCCTTCCGATACGGCGTCTGATAATCAGGGAGATCGTCAGCATGCCCAGAGCGGATATCATCCAGAAATCGGGATCGTCCAGAGCGTTGGCCAGGATATCCCATACCGTGGTGATCGGCACGACGACCTCGGTCATCTGCGGAACCTCCCAAAAAGGCCAGAGATCCTTCTGATGACGGACCCTTTATTCCCTGGACCTGCAGGACTGATGTCCCTGAGGACGAAGACCGCTATCGCAGTGACCGAAATGATGAAGAACACGGCCATGACGACCATGTAATCATGCTTCTCCTCCACCAGATCCTCGATCTCCGTTCCCCTGACGGTCAGCTTGACGGTCTTTGAATCGGATGTGCCGTTATCGTGATGGATCTTCACGGTCAGATCGAAGACGCCCTTGGAGGTGGGTTCGACCCTCAGGATGCCGCCGTTCACGGTGATGAAATCCTTGGCCGAACCGGATACCGTGACGATATCCCCCTCGGAGATGGACAGGATGATGTCCTGCTTCTCGCCAAGGAGCATCTCGAAATCTGTCAGCCTGAGGACATCCGTCCTCTCCGATGGAGCGAGGTCGATGGATACCGTCCTGGAGCACGATGTCTCCGAGAGGTTGTTGATCGCCTTGCATACGACGGTGTACCTGCCGCTGGAGGAGTAGGTGAATCCGTTGCCCTTTTCGGGGATGCCGTCGCCGTTGAAATCGTAGGTGTAGAACGATGCGTTCTGTCCCTTGAACAGCGCTACGACGGTATATCCGTCGGATCCGACCTGGAGATCGAAATCAGCTACGGGTGCTGCGGATTCAGATTCGTACACAATGATGGACCATGATTCCCCTCCGGCATTCACCGCAAAGGTGCTGCCGACATCATGGATGGTTGGAGTCCCGTACAGTACGGTGTATTCCTTTCCATCAACGGTATCTGTCTTCACTGAGAACGGTGAGCCGTTCTGGACCGAGATGTCTGCGGAGCCTGGAAGGACATATGAATACTCCATCCCCGACCAGGCCGCATCCCTGTGGTAGTTGTCCAGGCAGATGATGTCGATGCTGTCTGATATGAATGACCCGTCGAGACCTGCGATTGTACAAGTTACCGTGAACACCCCTGATGCGGGGAATTCGTACAATGCCGTCGGTGAAGAGGTGGAGAACACCTTCCCGTCGTAGGACCAGATGATGTTGCTCGCGTTGGCGTATCCCGATACCACGAAGTCGTAGACCCTCGGTTCGGATGCCCTTGGGGTCGCTGTTATGGATCCCATGACCGGAGCCGGGGCGGAAGGCTGCCTCTGGTTGACCTTCACGAAGACCGTGTTGGTAACGTCGACATAACCTTCCATCGATGCCGTATAGGTGATCGCGTAGGTCCCCGTGGATTGCAGTTCGCCTTTGATCGTCCTCCCCTCGACGGCCAGACCTGCGAATTCAGGAACTGAGTTTCCGTCCAGGGAGACGTGGTCCAACGAGATGGAGGCGTTCGTAGGATTAGTCACCGGGGTGTATGAGAACAGATCCCCCTCGCTGAGCACATACTCTATGGGCTTGACGATGGTGATGGGGACGTTCACCGTGACGGTGGATTCGCCGGAGATGTACCCTGTGTAGGATGCCTCCAGAAGGATCTGGTAGGTTCCAGGCATAACATCGGTCATATCCAGCATCAGCGAACGATCGTCGATACGGATGTTGTATTC
Source organism: Thermoplasmata archaeon (assembly GCA_015063285.1). NCBI lineage: Archaea > Methanobacteriati > Thermoplasmatota > Thermoplasmata > Thermoplasmata archaeon. The sequence continues at coordinate 67,644 of SUST01000003.1, read as the reverse complement.
GGAGAGGCCTCCGTAGGATACTATCGATATGAGGGCATCCTCAGGGTCCGTCGCCAAAGGCAGCTCTGCGGACTGCCCACTGGTGACCGTCGCGGTGGCATCGGAGATCCCGACAGTGTTCCTGTCCCAAACGGCATAAAGAGTGGTGTCCTTCGACGGCTGGTAGGAGATCAGGGGTTCAGCGGCGGTGACCGAGAGCGCCCATCCCCTGAAGCTGTATGCTCCGCTGGAATGGGATGCCTGGGGCATCGATGCGTACGATCCCTTGGTAATGGTCTCGGACCAAGTCTGCTTACCATTTATCAAACCGATGCCGGCATCATAGGTCACCGAGCATTCGCCGGCATAGACCAGGACGGTGAATCTGTAGAAGTTGGAATCGTCCGAAAGTACGAAGGAATAGGTTCCCGCAGATGCCGAAAGGGATCCGCGGAGATGCGTCTCGTACTTCCAACCGTACCACGTCTTCTCGACCTGGTCCATGTCCAGACGAAGGCCGTCGGGGAGGGAGCCGGTGTAAAGGAACAATACCTCCCTGCCGGTGGTCTCGGTCAGATCCGTGTCGATGTCCTGGCCTACCTCGTATTCCAATGTGTAGGTGTTGGTGTATGCATCGGAATCATCCGCTTGGATGAGGGCCGATGCCATCAAAGCCATGACGACAGCCACAGCTATCGCTGAAATACGCATGATTCCGTTCATATCCCGATCACTCCACGGCCTTTGTCCTGTTCGGTTTGGGGTTCCTGAAGAACAGTTCGCTGTGCTCGTTGACGACCTCGGTCATCGCCGCCTTATCCTCCGGAGTGGTACCGGGGTCAGTGGTCACACGCAATCCGTAGGCACAGTTCTTGGCACGGCTGTTCCTGTTGACGGCACCGACGAAGAACCTCTTCTTGGTGGGGGACATGGAGTCGAACTGCTCCTTGGGCATCCAGAATCTCGATCTCATGGAATCCCTGTGGGGTGCGTTGGCTACTTCTTCAGCAGAAGCGAAGAGCTGACCGTTAGCCTCCCTGAAGGCCACGAGCCTCTGGACGGTCTCCGGATTCGAGTTCTTGTTCGCCATGACCTTGTCGTAGTATCTGGTCCTGGAGACGTTGTCCTTCAGATGCACCAGGGTGTTCTGGATCTCCGCATCCGAGCGGGCCTGATCGATCGGTTTCCTGACGAGACCGAAGAATCCCCTCCTCTGACCGCCAAACTGTCTGGACCCCTTGGGATGGGATGCTCTGTAGGCGGCCATCTGCTCATCGTTGGCGATGAACGAGCTATTGACAGCGAGGAAATGCTTCGCATTCTCCACCGTCTCGGGGTTGGAGTCCTTGTTGGTGATGATTGAATCGATGTAGGCCCTTCCGCGGATGGGGTTCTTCATCCTCTTCAGGATGTTCCCGAGCTCCTCAATGGACCTGGGCTCGGAGATGGGCTTCTGCTTGCGGCGGAAAAATCCGGGACCCTTGGAGTAGGAGTCCATGAATGCGGTACCGTATTCGCGCTCCTTCCCGCCGTCCTGCCAGCCTCCGACCGGATTCCCGTACGGATCGTAGGAGTTCCCATGGTTGTCATAGGAATATCCGTCGGAATAGACGCGCCCTCCGGATCTGTTGAGGAATCCGCCGTTGATCCCTGCCCTGTTGTTGGGTGAGTTCTTGGAATTGCGGATCCTCGCGACCTGATCATCGGGCATGAAAAGGCTGGGGTTGGATGCCCTGAACTGTCTGAAGAGAGCGATGTTCTCATCAGGAGTGTTCACGTTCGTCATGCATTTGTTGTAGTAGCAGGTAGCCTGATAGGGTGTCTTTCCCTTGAATTTCTGTGCGATGTCACCCGGAGATAGCTGCTGCACTACCCTTGAAGTCGTTTTGTAAGACATTTGGATCACCTGATTGGGTGTGTGTCCGGATTGGGTTCCCTCCGGACGGGGGAAGTTTTGGGGGCTGAGGACGGACGGTGCCGGACGAATGGGATTGGAGGTCAAGAACGGCATCATCCATCCTCACTATGGTCGGGAGCAGTCAGTTAGGAGGTGTCCATTTACGGATCTTGTTCAACCTGTTCTTGTAACCGCGCTTGGAGATCAGGATCTGCGATGTGTTGCCTAGCTCGGAGAGCATCTTCATCTTCTCGATGGCCTCCTCTTCGGTCTGGGCATGATAGCGCTTGGTCTTGATATCCGAGTGGTTCAGGAAATAGGTGTGATCTATGACATACTCCCCTTGTTCGGTCATCAGTCCTTGAACTGCGCCATCATCATCTTGGCGTAGTCCGCATCTCCGGAATTGGTAACGGAGATCTTGCAGATACCGTCGAGGGCCTTGCTCATATTGGCTGCGAAAGCCGAGAACTCTCCCCACCATTCTCCGCTGAGGGGGAAGTTGAGGAAGTTACCGTTTCCGTAGGCTGCTGTGAGCTGAGGGACGTCCTCAGTCTTTCCGGTCTTGGGGTTGAGCTTGTTGGCGACCTTGAGTCCTATGTAGAACTCTCCGCTCCTGAAGCTCAGAAGCGCCTTGCCTTCCTGAGGCTCGATGGCTGTTGCGGGCTGAGCGAACTCCGATCTGAGATTGTTGAGTACCTCTGTCTGATTGGGTTTCTTAACTGAGTTTGCTAAATTCTGTTTCTGTTCTTCTGACATTTTTATTCCTCTGTTCTGTCTTTGTTGATAGATTTTGACCGGTGCCGGAGCACCGTAAATGGTTTGCACTAGACTGCTTTGAAATCTACAACAAGAAGAGTAGAGAATGAAAGAGCGCGAAATGACTCAAAACGGACAGTATCCGGAGTCGAATTCACTTATTTCCTGACAATAAAGGGTGGTTGTGAGATGACTGGCAAGGGGGTTGTGGCTCTCGCCTTGTCCACTCATTTATCCAATCCAGATCCCTAAAGTCCGAAACCATCAATTTTTCACCGTTTTCCGGTCATTGTCCACCATTTTCCGGGGACTGTCCACCAGTAGCATTTGTTCCATTGTCCACCATTTTCGAGGGTGATTGTCCACCAGTCACAGTTAACGGATTGTCCACCACTGCGCCGGAGGCCCCCTCGGGATCGGCGGACGACCAAGTTGCGCGGGCCTTCTCGATCGCCATCCTATCTTCATAGCATACGGGATCGGAAGGGATCCATACCATCCACACTGGATGGTGTTCAACCGAAGGAGAACCTGCATACCAGTAGAATGACCAAGAGCAAGTAACCGATGCTGGACAGGGAGGTGTCGACGCTGTCCTATTACAACATAATCTATCAACAAAGGATGAGGGAACAGTGCTTCACTAACGTTAGTAATGGATGGATAAAGCAGAGCAGAAATATGAAAGGAGGGGCCAGATAACCGGCCCCTAAGTTTCTGTTTAGATCTTTAGGGATGTTTCCTGGAGAATATGGGCACGTTCTCCCACCCAAGATTCCGAATACGATATAGTCAGAGAATAGATCATACCCTTATCGCCATAAGTGATGACATATCTGCGGTCAATATCGTCAGCAGCAATATGGACATCCAAGGTCTGGATGGTGACATGGCGCTTGCCGTAGATGGTGTCAATGGTATCTTCGAATGTTGAAATGTAGGAGATGGTATTCCCCTCACGTCCAATCCATCTGATGGTGGAGTCATACAAGAAACCGCTGAAAAACTCATCCTCTGACTGCGGTTCATTTTTGAGGTTGGTGATGATTTTTCCGGAAGGTGTGATCTCTGTGATCATCTCCCTGACGAGCCCATGCATACCGAGATCGGCGGAGGTCACCATGGTTCCGAGATCTGTCTTGGGATTGTATTCGTCCATCTTGTATTCCAGATCGCCCTTGTAGCTGTATTCTCCTACATATGGGGTGGTATATTCGAACAGAACAAAGGATCCCGCCGCGACTTTCTGTTCATCCTCTTTGAGGGAAAGATCGAGATTGGTGTCCTTAAGGAGGTACGAAAAGAAACCATCCTCATTCATAATCGTGGCTTCGTAAGTGACTCCTGTGGCGGGATGCTTCGCACATGTTATGTAAGTGGTTTCGACGGAATATTCGTAATAATCGCAGACTATGCTCTGGCCCTTGTAGTTGACGGTCTTAACAGACTTGTCTCCCATGGCCTCACCCATATACAGTTGGTCAGTCAGATCCGAGCTAGGACAGCCCGTGATGGTATCCTTTAGGGCAAGATCCGAATCTATTCTGTTTACAGCATAATCCCCTACTCTAAGGTCAGTCCTGACCTCATCGACGTCCAACGAAGCGGGACCGCCATTCATAAGGAAGAAAACTCCGACACCTACGGCCGCGACCGCAACTATAGAGACAAACGCGACCAACACTTTAGAATTCATGGCTCAGAATCCGAATATAGTCATAAATAGATGACTATCTGGACCGATAAATTCAAGAGATGATGGGGGTGACGAATACGGCATCATTGAAGATTTTTCTAGTGATAAAAAGCACCGCGCGGAAGTTCACCCGGGATTGCTTCACACCGAAGTCGTGCTCGTACATGTATCCGAGCTTACTCATGGCCTCTGACCCTTCTGATGAACTGTGAACCATAGGCACAGACCAAATACGTTATCAGCAGAACTGCGAAAGCAAATATCGTTCTTTCTATTCCTCCAAAGTCACCGGTTATGCATATCTCATTGTTGAATGTGAAGAATGGGGCCAGAGCGACCTTGGCGATGAACACATGCAACAAAAGGATCCCCATTGTGTGCTCCCCGAGTCTCTCGAAAACGGATGCAACAACAGGTATCTTTGAAATGAAAAATGATATGTAGAGGATCATAACGAACGCCAGGATCCCTTCCACCAGATAGGGGAATGCAGAGTAACCTCCGAAATGTCCAAAGCTCATCAGATCGAAAGTGATTGTCGGCGGAAGAATGAAAACCATCACCAGAAGAGCGGCTGTACTGCCTATGAACAGACCCCACCATTTCAGGCCCCTGAATGCCCCCGACTCCACTTTCCCCACAAGATCTATCTTGGCCAGATACATTCCGCAGATCATGAATGCAGCTGCGATTGGAACCAGATTTAGATAGAACGGCAGTGTGAAGTCCACCAATTCTCTGTAAGCTGCAGTGATGCATACAAGCACGGTTATTGTAATGATTCCAAGCTTGAGATTGTTGACGATACGGTCAGCGACCGCATAAAAAACTACGAAAGCACCGAGCATGCACCAAAGGTAATAGTAACCCATGGAAAAGCCGCATATGGCCCACGGGACGCTATCATCATATGGTACGAAGCTGCGCTCCAGACAAAAAGTTCTCCTCCAGCAGTCAATCAGATCTTCAAAACCAGTTGGCTGATCGCAAAGGCTGCACCATAGGAAACTGATGATAGGAAGACAGAATGCAGATATCAGCAAGGCAACGAAGAGAATCTTAACACGGCGACCAATATTCTCCTTGAAGCCTCTCCCTGGCTTGAAGAAGTATCCTGACATCACGAAGAATCCGACCAACCCCAGATACAAGGCCTGGATTGCTGGTGAAGGCTCAGACATCCCGCTTCTAGCTACGATGGCCAAATGCAGTATGACGATGAAGAATATCGCCAAACCCTTGAAGACATCGATGGTACTTAGACGAATGCGGGATGCTGTCTCGTTTGACATTGGCCAACAATGATTTTACCTTCTATTTAACAAAACATGTCGTAGTTAAGCAGCATACCTGACGGTATATCGGAATGCGTCTGATGATCCTGAAGCTACGGTGTCAGAGTTTTATATAGGAACTAAAGAATAGACGAATCATACCGCTGAAGCGGAGAAAAGAGGAATTTGTATGGCAGAAGTCAGAGCGGCCCTTGTCGGGGCATGTGGAAAGATGGGACAGATGATCGTACGCCGCATCAACGCTACCGAAGGAATGAAGGTATCGGCAGCTTTCGATCTCGTCAACGTCGGAAAGGACATCGGCGAGATCTGCGGACTGGGAAAACTGGATGTCCCCGTATCCGACCCCAAGGATCTGGAGAAGGTCCTCAAGGAGACCAAGACAGATGTCCTTCTGGACTTCACCGTCGCCCCTGCCACAGCGGTCAATGCACCTGTCGCGGCCAAGGCTGGGGTCAACCTTATCATAGGAACAACAGGACTCTCGGCCGAGCAGAAGCAGAACATCACAGATGCTGTCAAGGCGAACAATGTTGCTGCCGTGATTTCCTCGAACTACTCCATTGGAGTGGGCATTTTCTTCAAACTCTGCAGAGAAGCGGCCAAGAACCTTGGTCTGGACTACGATGTGGAAATCATCGAGGCCCATCACAACCAGAAGAAGGATGCGCCCAGCGGAACAGCAATGACTGCCGCGGAGATCATCAGCGAGGAACTCGGAGGAAAGGAGTTCGTTTACGGACGCGAAGGAGCCTGTCCCCGCGGAAAGGAGATCGGGATTCACGCTGTCAGGGGAGGAGACATTGTCGGTGACCACACAGTCATGTTCATCGGAAATGCCGAGAGGATCGAGATCCGTCACCAGGCACATTCCCGTGAAGTCTTCGTTGCAGGAGCAGTCATGGCAGCCAAGTGGGTTGTCGATCAGAAGAAGGGCGTCGTATACGCGATGACCGACGTCCTCGCTTGAAACCATTCCGGCGGCTTAAACGCCGTCGGACTTTTTTCTCACCTGTTTGTTGTAAAACTGTCTCCATTGTTCATGATTGTCTATGCGTACGCATGTGCTCGGCCAACATATGGAGGTTCTCCCATCCGCTGGCTTGACTTTCGTCCAGAGTATCGATCTTGTACTTCTTTCTGATGAACGCTAAGGCTTCCTGAAGCTCAGCCTCCTTATCGCTCTCGCCAAGTACAGAATCCAATGTCGTCTGTTTGGCTTTAGCATCGGTCAGATTGTAGATTCCGACACCGATGAGCCTAATAGGTCTGTTCGATACTTCCTCCAGCATAGATACTGCTTCCTTATGGACGCTTATCGCATCATCGCAATAGCCCGTAACCCTTGAACGCGTGATGCTCTTCATATCCGAATAAGTGACCTTCAGCGATACTCCGCTGCCATGAAGCCCATATGAGCTGGCCCTGTCAATCACGCTCATCGACAAAAGCAGAAGAACATCGCTTAGCAGCCAGAAATCGTATACATCTTCCTGAAAGGTCAATTCCCTGCTCACCGACTTAGCATCCTCCGGCCGGTACGGAACCACCTTGCTGTCATCATGGCCATACGCCAGATCGACGACATATCTCCCCATCCTTCCCAACATGTCGATTACGTCTTTCTCCCTGAGACGCACATCCCCTACCGTATCGATCCCTGCTGAATGCAGTTTCTCAGCGGTCTTCGTACCTACACCGTACAGTGAACGAACATCGCGGTCTATCATCAGGTTGACGAAATCATCCGGGGTCTGAATCTCGAAAAACCCATTGGGTTTCTTTTCCTCACTGGCCGTCTTGGCGGCACATTTGGAGTAAGCCAATCCGACCGAACAGCTCAAGCCCACCTCCTCAAGGACCCTCCTCTTTATTTCCATGGCAAAATCTCTGGCAGTATCGAAATCCCCAGCCGTCGTAGTGACATCCAGATATGCCTCGTCAAGCGCTATGGCCTCCATCGCCGAAGCATATTCAGACCAAATCTCGTGGAGTTGCTCCGATACGGCGTGATATTTATGGAAATCAGGAACAAGGAATACGCCGTTCGGACAAAGTCTGTAAGCCTCCTTGATGTTCATTGCCGAGTGGACACCGTATTTCCTTGCTTCATAGCTGCATGTGGATACTACCCCTCTCATGTTAGGAGGGGCACCGATTATGACGGGTTTTCCAACCAATGAAGGGTTGTCCCTCATCTCGACAGAAGCATAGAATGCGTCCATGTCCACGTGGATAATGATCTGCTCCAGAAACCCGCCTCCCTTACTCTGGATACATGTGTTAGGATGTGATAATGTTTTGCTAGTATGAATCAACTATAAACGGGGCATCCGCGTACACCCATCCATGAAGATCTACGATGCCTACAGGATGGGCGTTGAAGCTGGAATGAAGAGGGATCTGCGTCCCCAATCGGAAGTCCAAAAGATTCTGACAGATGCCCAAGAGCTCTACGATTCGCTTCCTGAAGACAGGAAAGAACTGTTCGACATGGAAAGACTCTGGAACCCATATGCGGACTCCAGATTCTCCGTCATGTCAGAGGAGGCCAAGGAGATGGATGCGGTCCGTCTCATGTGGGGTATCGACATCTCTCCGGCAGAGATATTGCTGGCCGATAGGCTCAGAGAGAAGGGCGAGAGGATAGATGCCGTAGTCGCACACCACCCGAACGGTACATCAAAGACATGCTTCCCGGAAGTCATGATGCAGATGACTGCCATGTTCGAGAACATGGGCGTTCCTAAGGACAAGGCATATCAGCTGGTCAAGGACCGGATGGACGAAGTCCTCAGAGGAATGCAGGGCTACAACTACAATCAAACTGCCGATGCCGCGCGCATGCTGAACATCCCCTTCTTCAACATACACGCCCCCGCCGACAACATGGTGGAGGCATTCATGGTAGACAAGATGAAAGAGGACGAACCCAACACCCTCAAGGACATCATAGATTCTCTGATGAAAGAACCCGAACAGAGGATGGCTGCCAGATGCAACAGTCCGCCCATAATACTGAATGGAAATCCCGATGACGAATGCGGAAAGATCATGGTCAAGATGAACGGCGGGACATCATTCTCGAAGGAGACCTATGCTTCCCTGGCAGAAGCCGGCGTTAATACCATCATAGCGATGCATTATCCGGACAATCATCTGGAGGAGGCCAAGAAAGCAGGAGTCAATTTGGTCATCTCCGGCCACATGTGCTCCGATTCGATCGGAGTGAATCTCATATGCGATATTTGGGAGAATGAGGGGATCGAGGTAATCCCCTGCTCCGGATTCACCCGCTTCAGCAGAAACTGATACGATGGTCTGGAAGATCGGCGATATCGAAGTAGGAGGGCCAGTCGTATCGGGCCCGATGTCAGGTTACACATCCAGAAGCTACCGGGACTTCATGAAACCGTTCGGAGTCGCGGTATCCATGACTGAAATGACATCCGCTGTCGGAATCCTCAACTCGGATGCGAAGACAGGCGACTATGTGATGTTCGACAGGAATTACCCTACCGGCCTTCAGCTCTTCGGACACAGCGAAAATGATCTGGCTGAAGCAGCCGCAAAGGCCCTGAGATGGAATCCAAACATAGACTTCTTCGACATTAACATGGGATGCCCGGTTCACAAGATACTGCGCAGCGGCGCCGGTTCTGTGCTAATGAAGGATCCCCCACTATGCGGTAAAATGGTTAAAAAGGTCAAAGAGGCGACTAAAAGGCCAGTCACCGCCAAGATACGCCTCGGCTCAGACATCAATCACATGAACTATCTAGATGTGATCAAAGAGCTTGAAGCCTCTGATGTTGATGCCATCACCGTCCATGCGAGGACCAAGGACCAGAACTATTCTGGATATCCGCATTACGATGTCATAGAGGGACTCCAGAATGAGATGTCCGTTCCACTTATCGTCTCTGGAAACATCTACTCACTGGAGGATGCGATTGATGCGAAGAACGTCACTAATGCGACCGGAGTGATGGTCGCAAGAGGAGGCGTAGGAAATCCGTTCCTCTGCACCCAGATTGATGAATATTTCAAGACCGGGAATAAACTCAAGAATCCGACGGTACATCAGCAGATAGAGTGGTGCATACAACTCGCCGATATGCTGATAGATGAGAAGGGTGAGGATTGCGCCATACGCAAGCTTCGCAGCATTGCGCCCAAATTCGTTTCAGGATGCCACAGATGCAGAGAGTACCGCCTTAGACTGGCCACAGAAACCGTGGATCGCGAACATCTCATCTCCATATTGCAAGAGATCGATGATAAGATGGGATACGAACATATCAATATGGACGGCAGAAGGACATACTACCCCATAGATGTGCCCCAGTACAACTGATGATCGGGACCTCATACCTTTTCTGAATTAGGATTGGTTTCGTTAATATAGGAACTCAACATACGAAGTGCTGATGTTCCTACTCGCCAAGAAACCCTCAACAGTCCAGAAGATTGTCGATATCAACATCCATTGGTCCGGAGACGATCCGTTTACTTTCGTTTCCCACCACCATGACAACTACCCCAAAGGCAATTCGCAACTTGCTCCTCCGCTGAATACCATCAGCGGAAGAAATCTTGGAAGGGACTATCAGGAGAGGATGGGCTTCAGGATGTATCACGGGCGTGTCGTTCCCGGATTCCCGATGCATGCTCATTGGGGGTACGAGACCCTCACCATCGCTGAGAAGGGCTTCGTTGATCATTTTGATACGGAGGGCAACCACGGCAGATTCGGTAATGGGGATATGCAATGGACGTTGGCCTCCAGCAGATACGAACACTGCGAGATGTATCCGCTCCTGGACCAAGAGAACGAGAACCCCGTCCATATCACGCAGATCGTCATCAATCTTCCCCTCGAAAGGAAGAATAAGGACATCCATGTCAATAACACCTGGTCAGAGGACATCCCGATAATCAAAACCGAAGGGTCTGAAGTAACACTCTACTGCGGCGAATTTCAGGGAAGATCGTTGTACTCGCCCAACCCGACATCCTGGGCATCAGCAGAAAATTCCGTCAGGATAATGAAGATAGTTCTACAGCCCGGAGCATCGTTCAGTTTGAATTCCCTGGCCGATGGCATTGATAGGAACGTTTACTTCGTGTCGGGCGATACCGCAACGCTGGAAGGTACGAAGATCAAACCATGGCTCAGATACAAGATGAAAAGAAGTTCACCTCTCAATCTCATAAACGGGATCGAAGAATCCGAATTCTGGATACTAGAAGGAAAACCCATCGGTGAGAAACAGGCCAACTTCGGACCTGTCATACTCAAGGACCTTGACGAGGTAAGGAAATCCATGGATGAGATAAGGATCAAGGAATTCCAAGAATGGCCCTGGGGCGTCATGGATGTCACCAACCCTATCGATATGGGAAGAGAGCTCCATCGCAAGGACGGAACCGTCGAGAGACCTATCTAAAAAATACTCCTATATTGATAGGGGGGCCATGTATGGGATGAACAAGACGATCTTAGCGGTCGTCTCTGCAATTGCACTCGTGTATTCCGGATTGTGCTTCTTTCTGACGCTCCAGGGATATATAACTTCGAATGAACACCCTGTCCATTTTTGGGTGTTCCTTCCACTCAGCATGGATTCACTAGGATTCGACATCTCCCAGTGGATAATAGACAATGTGGTTTCATTGAACTTCGATGGCAAAGCGCCCTTCGAGTATCTGATAGATACCTTGTTCAAGAGTCTGCCTGACTCCATTACAGGTCTGAAGTTCGAGATAGTATTGGTGCTGCTGCTGGTCGGTTTCATATTATCTATCGCCGGTTTCATGACCAAACCCGCTATGGACTGTGCCGGGGTAGAGAACCCTGTTCAGTACCTCTGGACTCACAGACCGCACGCATTCCGCAGATGCCTGGCCCTGCCTTGGAACCTTTTGGTTGCCGCATGGGCAAAATCAAAAGCATTGGTCATCATACCAATCCTGCTGTTGCCGCTTTACTTCTGCTGGTCGATAATGATCTCTATCGCACTGATCATACCCTTCATCCTTGTCAGGCTCGTAATAGGAATGAAGATCAACGGTGCGGCAAAGAAAGAATCATCCGAATATCAGAAAAATACTGATTACGGGGTCTGCCCTCACTGCAAGAGGAACTTCGAGAGGCCCATGGTCAAATGCAGATGCGGCCTCATTATCAACTACCCGGTGCCGAATGAATACGGATACAAGGTCCATTACTGCAACAAAGGGCATGAGATCTCCTGCGAGAGCGGAAAGAGAGCTAATCTTACAACGATCTGTCCTCACTGCCAGAAACAGATACAGACCAGGGAGGCCCTGCCGATTACCATCTCAATGGTGGGAGGAACAGGTACCGGAAAAACTTCCCTCATGCTCGCATCTGTCGAGACCTTGACACACAATGCAAGGATTGTCGATGTAACAGTGGACAGCCCATCGCCGGGACTGTCCAAAGAGGCCATCTCGGCCAAGGATTATGCTCCAAGGACGGTTCCCGGAGAGACCGAATCACAGATCCTGTTCCTTCGTTCGTTGAAACTTCAGGACAGGGAGATCGTCTTCAACGATATCTCCGGAGTTGAATTCCAGCCTTCAGTGGACAAGATGCTCTTTGAAGAGTACTACAATTACACCAACGGTATCATCTTCACCTTCGATCCCTTGGCATTCAACAGGGAATATCTGAGAGAAGCGCCTCATGAGGTCTTCGATTGCTTCCATTACATGTATACCACGATCAGAGGCATTGGACCTGGATCGGTATCCGATGTTCCCTTCGCAGTGGTTGCCACCAAGAACGATCTCATGAACCCCAGGCTCAGCGATGACGATGTCAGACAGTATCTGATAGACAACGGCGAAGAGAACTTCGTCATGGTCGTGGAGTCCGTATTCTCTGAAGTGAAGTACTTCGCAGTGAGTGCCCACGGTACGAACTGTGCTTCATCCCTCAAACCCGTTTGGTGGATCGTTGGGCATGTGGACAAGAAACTGACTGAGCTCATACCAGTAGCATAAATACAGGAAGAGGATGGGGAAACTCATGGTAAAATCAGTTAATGCTTCACACATCCTTGTATCCAACGCAAGGGACGCAGAGGGAATAATGATTCGCCTTTCCAAAGGAGAGGACTTCGCTAACCTGGCCAAGAGGTTCTCCAAGTGCCCCAGCAAATCTAAGGGCGGAAACCTAGGATGGTTCAGCAAGGGCGAGATGGTCCCTGAATTCGAGAAGGCATGCTTCGAGGGACAGAAAGGACAGATAGTCGGACCTGTCAAGACAGAGTTCGGATACCATATCATAATGATAAACGATCAGAAATGAACTCTTACGCCTGGACATGTCCAGGCGGTCAAACCCATTTCTTTTTGATCATTTCTGTATGCAAACACGTTAAGAACCACGTTCTTATCGCTTGTACTATAAAAAGAATTGAAGATACATTAATCCCGCAGTCCCACCTCTGCGGATTGTAATTTGTTTTAGTCACAGACCGTCCTGAGTCATGTCATCGGCCAGGGCCATCTTCCTCGGATCGACGTAAGGGTAGTGGTTGCGGGTTATCTCGATGCTGCTGTGGCGCATCTTCCTCTGAATAACGAACTCATCCATCTTGCTGTCGTATATAGTCATGCAGAAGAACCTGCGCAGGCTATGGGTAGACAGGTCGACACCGGCCCTCTCCCCTAGCCTCCTCACCATCTGCCCGATGGCATCGGGGGTCATCGCCCTGCCCCTATAGTTGGAACCGTTGATGAGCAGCCTGCCCTCCGACGAATCCCGTATCTGGAGACGGTCCTCGACCTTATCTCCAGATAGGCGCTCAGGGCATCCATTACCTTGGGCCTCAAGGTGAAGACGGCCCTCTTCCCCTTGCCGAGTACAGGGACACTATGGCCATATACTTGGCATGTATGGCCATAACCGGGCCGTTCTTTACTATCCGTGTTGTCTGTAACGATGCTCTGCAGACCATGAGGAAGAACAATCTATGCGTGAACCTGGTGTTCTTGCATACTGGATTGAAGCTGTTCATGATGTACGTCGGAGGTGTGATTTTCGGGATGTGGGGAATGATGGCGTTCAACATCATCGCCAACTGTATCGGGTGTTCCATCTCCATATTCGCTACTCGTTACCATTGGAAACGTTTCGATGTCAACAGTGTGGACGCTAGTAAGGCAGTGCCGCACTGATTTGGATGATGGATTAGAACATCCAACCATTTCTCCGCATTTGCTTTATACATTCAAAATGATTCGAAACCGAGGGAAACTATGGCATTTACCCTTAGCAAGATGATTTTCGCTATAACCACCGTAGTCATGATAACCGGTGCCATAATCATAGGTGTGACCGCCAATCCAGCGAGCGAGGATGTATCGTACGATAGCTCGAACGGAACGATAACTGTGCATCCGCAGGAAGCGATCGCTGATTCGCAATGGTCGGCATACATCTACGTGGAGCACGAAAAGGATTCGTCGAAGCAGTGGGATGAGATCACGCATGATACGAAGGCCTCCATATCTTCGGACCGCAAGAGCGTCACAATCACCAATGATTCGAAAGTACTGGTCAATCTAGCTGACGGACATTATCAGGTGCGTCTCGTTCCATCGGATAGCTCGCTGAAGACCCTGGAATTCAATTTTGATGTCAACAGTGATGTGTTCTCCTCCGACGTGTTCAAACTGATAGCAATATTCATTGGATTCTGCATACTCATGGCTGTAGCAGTAATAGCAGGACGTATTTACCGCGGAAAATGGTGATTCAATCAAGTGATAACTGGTCAGGCATGGCCATTGATGGATACTTCGATCGATGGCACTGGCCTGCTTGTCGACCTGACGTCATCTTGTGAACGATTGACCTTAAAAAAACCAACGTCTGTTTGCCCCATCATCTCATCTCGGGCAACAGCCGTACGGTTCATTTCAGACGGTGTTTGCACGGCATATCATAATAATAAATGATCAGAAATGATCCCCTTACCCCGGGAAACCGGAGCTTCGTTCTACAAATCTAAGTAAAAACTTAAGATAAAGTGCCGGCTGGAAATGAACTCCAGCCAGCTGTTTTCATGTTTACATCCTTGCAAATGTGACCGCGTTGACGATACCGGCAACGACGAGAATAACACCGAAGATGACGAATACGATGTCGTAGTTGAGGAATATGAGAATTCCGGCAATCAGAATTAATGCACCAACAACCACTCCCATGGTCTTGGTACTCTCATCGCCTTTGATGGCGCTGAAGATGATGATTACTCCGACCAGAATTGCAATAATTCCAAGGATTATGATTGTAACATCTGCAAAGAACCCAGGAATAATACAAAGAATTATTCCCAAAACGATCATGATCAATCCCATCAGATCAACATTCTTTGCCACGATCATTGGGAGAACTCCTGCAACGATCATGCATACACCTGCAATGATGAAACCCCACTCAAGGGCGACATTTTTGTCCCAAATAAACAGAATACCGACGAGGATCAACAAGACTGCGTTGATGAGCATTGTCGTCTTATTCTGGACGTAAATAACTTCCATATGAGTTACCTCTGTCATCCTGTATTTTAAAGGGAAATAGATAAGGATATCGCAATTTTAAGAATTTATATAGCGTTAACCGCATCTTCGAAGCTTGCGAAAGACTCGAATTCCAATCCCCTGGCACTCAGGCATTCTGAAGAATCACCGACTGCGACCAGCCTTATGCCTGACATCACCTTATCGGCCTTCTCCTTGCCGTAGTAGTTCTCAATGTTTGCAAAGAACAACTCTGCCTGCTCCTTAGATTGGAACAACATGTGGGTGACGTTCCCCCTCTTGAGCTGCATGAACAGATGCAACTGAGCATTGCTGACTGTAATCATCTCATGCTTTCCTTCCGCATCATCGATGACTATGACTCCGAAAGACTCGATACCCTTTCCTTTAACTAGATCGGTCTGTTCCTTCAGAAGACTTGCAACCGTGGTGAATCCCAATACAGCCATGCTATCAATACCTCAATCCACTGTCATACTTTTTGAAATCTTCGTATTTGTACGGTGGGTTGACCCCCAGACTCCACATGTAATATTCCGGATGGAAGTATCTCCCACGGTTCTGTGTAAGATCAGCGAACTGCAATGCCTGCTTAGGACACAGGTTCAGACAGCTCATGCACATCGAGCATTCCATTTCATCCCACACAGGTTTCCTGTGGTAGACTTTGATTATCTGTTCCGGACAGACATGCTCACAAACCCTGCACTCGATGCACCTTTCATCCACAGAGAAAGGCTCCGTATTCCTGAACGCTGAATAACGCTGCCTCATCTCATCGAAGCAATCACTGCCTGCCATTGTACGGAAATCGCCTTTCTCCTGTTTTTTGATGGAACTGATGATCCCATCTACCGCAGAATCCGCACTTCCGTTGATCTTCTCGGCCTCTTCTTTGTCAGGAACGTCCTCGTAGAACACAGCGTTCTCGGGCATGAGCACATCGTAGAAAGCGTCCACATTCAGTTTCTTTCCTAGTATATCCTGAAGCTGTTCGCATGCCTTACCGGACTCACCCGCGCAAGTTGAGATGGCAAAAACATGACCAGGCTTGACTATCTCCACTGTTTCGAGGAATTCTTCCACTACCGACGGTAGACCGTGGAAATAGACTGGAAACACGAATCCAACAATGCTCTCGTCCGCGTTGTAGAATGAACGCTTGTATCTGACGGCAGAAGCCATTTCCACCATATCCGACTCGAATTCTGTCGCTATGCGTTTCGCAACGTGGTAGGAGTTGCCTGTTCCTGAGAACACAAAGATCATGTGTACTCGCATCCTGTCATCGGATTTAATCTCTAAGCCTCAAAATTGATTTTTATTACCAACACCATTGTCGACTCATGGCAATAGCGGATGGGACCGGTATCAGAATCAAAGACGACATCTACTGGATAGGCGGGGATGACAGAACAGCAGCGCTGTTTGAGGGGTCCTTCCCGATACCGGAGGGAGTGTCTTACAACTCCTACGTCCTAATGGATGAAAAAACGTGTCTGATGGATACTTGCGACTCATCCATCGTATCGAAATTCTGGAAGAACCTCCAAGGGGTGCTTGGAGGAAGACCGCTTGATTACCTTGTGATCGACCATATGGAACCCGATCACGGTGCTGCCATCGTTCAAGTGCTGGAAACTTATCCGGAAGTGACCGTTGTTGGAAACAGCAAGACCTTCGACATGCTCGACAACTTCTATCAGCTGAAGCCCAAGAACAAATTGGAAGTCAAGGACGGCGATGAGCTCTGTCTCGGGAAACACACTCTGAAGTTCTACTTTGCCGTTATGGTCCACTGGCCGGAGGTCATGTTCGCCTATGATCTGAAGGATGAGATACTGTTCTCAGCCGATGCCTTCGGAACGTTCAAGACCCTTTCAGGAGCACTATATGCGGATGAAGTCGATTTCGACAGAGATTACCTCGATGAGGCGAGAAGATACTACGCAAATATCGTGGGAAAATACGGAAGCAAAGTCCAGAATATATTCAGCAAGCTGGAAGGTGTGCAGATTGATATGGTCTGTCCGCTCCACGGCCCGATCTGGAGGGGAGAGCACATCGGCTACATCATGGAAAAATACATCATATGGAGCCTTTACGAACCCGAGGAAAAGGGGGTTGTGATCGCATACACTTCCATGTATGGGAATACCGCCGCTGTGGTTGAGAAGCTTGCACTCCTGCTCAAGGAAAAGGGAGTGAATAAGATCAATATGTACGATGTCACCAGAACCCATCCGTCGTACGTGGTCGCTGACGCGTTCAGATTCAGCAATATAGTCCTGGCGGCACCGACCTATAACAACAATCTTCACCCTACAATGAGCGCAGTGATAGAGGATATGGAGATTATGACTGTCCAGAACAGGAATTACTCCCTAATCGGAAACGGTTCATGGGCACCTCAATCACCCAAAATCATGGAAGAAAGGATGTCTTCCCTGAAAGGAATGACCAAGGTCGGAGAGACCTTCGTTATCAAATCATCCATGCGGCCCGAGCAGATGCCGGATCTTGAGAAACTAGCAGATGACATAGTCGCTACGCTGAAATAATCAGAGTTTAGCTTTCAGCTTTAATAATCATCTGGATGGTTAAATATCACCAGCAACTAATTATAACTCAGACTAGATTAGACTCATATGGCCTTTACCATAAGACTCTGCCCCTATTGCGGTGGAGCCATTACTTCAGATGAATTCGGGTATTACATCTGCGGTGAATGCGAGAAACGCACTTTCAGGTCCAGATCTAACAGCAAGGCGTATCTTTTAAACAAGCCTTACGAGGATGAGTTCTCCAGCATCGTGAGTCTCATCGAGAGGGATCCGTCCGAAGCTATCTCGAAGGTAGAGGAGATGATGAACGAGTCCGAAGAACCAACAGCGGACATGTATTTCACTCGCGGTTTTGCATTCGCAGCCGACGGAGAGGAGGGAAAGGCCCACAATGATTGGAAGAAGGGTCTCGACCTCATCACAGACTTCCGCTTCATCGATGCTTACATAGTCGGGGTATGCAAACGTATCGTCGACCTGATCATCATGAAGGAACGCGAGTTCATCCAATTCAATCCGATAGAATACATCGACCTGATTTCGACTGAGTTCGGAGTCAAGGCATCAGTTCCCTGCAAGGGAATATTCTACATCACGGTCTACAGGAACTTCAGAATGAAATATCAGGCCGGAGAGCTCGATGGCGATGATGACATCTATCCGACTATCATCCCGAAACTTCTGAACAAGATCCTCTCATACGGACGCGATTTCCGCACCGTCAACACCATAATTGAGGAGGTTCTCGAGGACTTCCATTACAATCCCGACACATATGTAGAAGATGACAATCTGAAACTCCATATGTGCAGCCTACTAAAATCCACATATGAGAGGCTGAGTGTGAACTTCAGTGACGAACATATTACTCGCATCTTCAGGCATTGGAACGATTCCAATATGTTTGACCTTGAATACTGGATGGATGAGCTGATGAAATCTGTCAGAGATGACACAATTCTTCAGAAACTCCGTTCGCTCGGGTCCCCCAACAGAGAGGAATTCGATCTTAGCACTGCTGTTGAGGACTACGCCAGGATGTTCCTTCTACTCTCTGAGGACGGCAAGGACCTTTCACAGGACGTTTAAACCTTCCAGCAGGATCTTCAGACCTATCAAGATCAGTATTATCCCTCCTGCCAGCTCCGCCTTTCTACTATATCTATCCCCTACGATACTGCCAAGCTTAACCCCGACCATCGATATCATAAGAGTTATACAACCGATTATCAGAGAGTCAGCCCATACATTTGCTCCTTCCATTGCCAAGGATATTCCCACTGCCAAAGCATCTATACTGGTAGCTATGGCCAGAAGAAACATAGTCGTAACTCCGACATTATCATCTACGGCATCCTCGTCACCGAATAGTGCTTCGCGAATCATATTCAAACCTATGATAAGAAGAAGTCCGAATGCCACCCAATGGTCTATATCAGCAATGTACTGGTAGAATGACTCTCCTACGAAATAACCTATGATAGGCATGAGCCCCTGGAATCCGCCGAACCACAATCCTATTATCAGCATCGACCTGAAACTTGGAGTCTTCATGGCCAATCCTTTACAGATCGATACCGCGAAAGCATCCATCGCCAAACCAACTGCAATGAGGATGATAGACAGCAGGTCCATGAACAGGGCAATAGATACCGTTCATAAAACAATTATTTACGCTTGTAGGAACGATTGTCCGTGAATTATATCCGATAATGCGGTTTTTAGATAGGAAAATAATACCGCCATTAAACCCGTTAACCATCCATCAATAGAACAATTGTATAGGATTGTGGCCCATTATCTGTGAATGTTTAGTGATATTGAGAGTTTTTATATATACTAAAAAGTATGTTGGATGTATAATCCAATAGGTGCTATCATGCAAGCAAAGACACTCAGTGAGAAACATTGCGGGAGGTGCGGACATGACTGGACAAGCGGAATAGACATGCCTGCGAGATGTCCCCACTGCGGAACATATCACTGGTACGGCGAATCCACTACATACACCTGTTTTGTATGCGGACACACCTGGTTCTCACGTACTGCTAAAACACCTATGAGATGCCCCAAATGCAAGACTAGATCCTGGCAGAACGGTCCGAGGCGCTTCAACCCCAAAAGCATCGACACAGAGGATAACAATGTACGCATCATCATAGACATGTACCTTCACGGAAAAGGATGCGTGTCCATCGCTATGACGACCGGGGTAGCACTATCGAGTGTGATTGATATCGTAAAAATCGCTGTCTGCGACGGCCGTCAGCCCAGAATGTAAATTTTTACAAAAAAAAACGAAAACTAAGAGAGACCGCGGCATAACCGCCGCGGTCTATTTTATTCACTCCAATCTCTGGAGCATTTTCACGACAGCATCGACGACATCTCTGCCTTTCTCGATCCTGTCCATTGCCTGAAGTTCTGTCATCCCGGGCCCGGTCACTCCGAATCCTACTGGCTTTCCATACTCCAGTCCAAGGTCCATTATCTTCCTTGAGGCCTGAGCGATGACGACCTCATCGTGTTTGGTCTCACCGGTGATTACTGCACCGAGTGTGATGACAGCATCGATATCCTTGTCCTCAAGAAGCTTCTTTGTAGCCATAGGAATCTCAAAACAACCAGGGACCTTAATCTCCTTGACGATCTTTACACCTAGGAACTCGGCCTCGGCCTTAGCCCTTTCCATCATGAGCATGGTTATCTCGTAGTTGAACTCGGCAACGACTGCTCCGATCTTGTATGCTTTCATTTTTCTCACCTATATCTAACGGGACCTTTATCGGCGAATCCCTGCCTAAGACCTGTACCTGCCCTCTTAGTCAGACTCTCTGGGCGGAACAGTAGATCGTAAACGTTGAGCGCATGCTCCCTGGCCCTGCTGTCTGCCAAGAAGGCGAGCTCGTCATCATCCTTAGCCTCATCCTCATGGACAAAGACCTCGATAATGTGCTTGTTCGTCATCAATTGTGCCCTGATCAGACCTGTAGATGCCTCATGGGCACACATCTTATCCTTCTGCATCGGGCCGGGCATCCCCAGAGCCATTACGATATCGCAGTTCTGCTCCTCAATCAGCTTCTTGCATGCAACCGGCAGATCCTTGACCCCCGGTACGGTGTAACGTACTATCCTGAAACCCGTTCCAGCGTGCTGTAGCTCATCTATCGCGGAATGGCCCATATCGAACCTGGCGAATGTCGTGTCAGCAATACCGATTATCTTCATTGGGAACCCATCTCCCTGATCTTTGCCATTATGCGCCTGGTAGCGTTGAGATCGTCCGCGCATTCGTTCGCCCGTACGACATCTATCCCGTCAAAGCCCCTCTCTTTGAGCTTTGCTTTCAGCTCCGATTCGTCAAAATTCTGATCATAGCCGAGAACGATGATATCGGGCTTCACTTTAGCTACTGTGTCCAGCATATCTCCTTCCCCTCCGACGATCGCTTCATCCACTGGTTTCAGAGATTCTACGATGAGGGCCCTCATAGCCTCCGGAGTGACCGGTTCATGCTTGTTTTTCCTGACGGTCTTATCACTGGCAATAACAACAGTCAGATAATCACCATAGGACTTGGCTTGTTTCAGATAATCTATGTGACCCGGATGGATCAAATCGAATACTCCTGAAGCCATTACTCTGACCATATCAAAGCTCCGGGTGGATTTTCTTGAATTCTTTCCATTGTGCGATCACATCATCTCCATCGATGATGATCATATCGTGCTCTTTGGCGTATTCGGCTACGCTGGATTTGGGTCTTGAACCGAAATCGTCCCCCATCATCTCACAGATGGTGGCCGAAGGCATGACCCCTGCCATGTACATCAATGCGGTACATAACTCGGTGTGTCCGAAGCGTGATTCCAAAATCTTCTCCGAAGTGTTGAGCAGATGAATATGGCCTGGTGCTCTGAAGTTGGTACCTAGCTCTTTCTTGACCTCTTCTATTGGCTTTCCAGAAAAGAGAACTTTAGCATACTCACTGGCAGTCAATGCACGGTCCTTGTCGGTGATACCGGTGTAGGTCTTCCTGTGATTGATAGTTACACCGAAAGATGATTTGGTTCTGTCATAAGGGATGTCGGTCGGAGCCATCGCCTTCAGAAGAGGATACTTCTCGCAATCATCCCAGTAGACATCAGACATGAAAGGCAGACCTACCTCCATCGCCCTTGAATACGGGGTGGTGACACAGATCAATCCTCCAGCATCCTTCCTCATCTTCTGAATGATTTCAGGGGTGACGAACTGAGAAGCAACGGTCATGTCGCATTCCCTCTCTCTATCGTCGAAATCGTATACGAGTATCGGTTTTCCTTTCCTTATATCCTCAAGGACACGATCAAATTCCATATGAACACTACCTTTCTGATTATTAGCGCACATAATATAAGGTCTCAATCTACCAAAAAATTGGTAGATAACTAACTTACTACTCTTTTTCTGTATAGATGCGAGAAGTAACACTGTGAACAGCCATCGTAAAAACGTCGAACCAGCAAATGGTATAAATTGAGGTCCCCCTACGGGAGACCGATAACAATGGCCATAGAGGACGCCAAATTCATCAGAGAGAACGTCAAGGCTCACAACAAATGGTTCGAGGAATGCATACCCATGATCGCATCGGAGAACCTCATGAGCCCACTTGCTAAAGAAATGCTCATCTCCGATTTCGCTGACAGATATGCAGAGGGATTGCCTGGAAAACGTTACTACCAAGGAAACATCTATGTTGACAAGGTAGAACTGAAGGCAATTGAACTCGCAAAGAAGGTCTTTGACTGCGGATTCGCTGACCTTAGACCTATCTCAGGAACTGTCGCTAACATGGCCGTCCTGATGGCTTTTGCTAAGCCGGGAGACATCATCACCACCTGCGCTCTGGATCAGGGCGCCCACATCTCTACATGTGAGTTCGGTGCTTTCGGACAGAGGGGAGTTAACTCTGTCAACTATCCCTGGAACGAATCTGACATGAATCTGGACATAGACGGAACCATCAAAGTACTGAAGGCTGCGAAGCCCAAGGTCGCTCAGTTCGGTCTCTCAGTATTCCTGTTCCCTCCGCCAATCAAGGAGCTTCAGGATACCTTCAACGAGATTGGATGTCTTGTCTGGGAAGACTGTGCGCACGTCCTCGGACTCATTGCAGGAAAGCAATTCCAAGACCCCTTCAAGGACGGTGTGAACATCGTTTCAGCTTCCACCCATAAGACCTTCCCCGGACCTAACCACGGTATCCTCTTAGGACAGAACCTTACCGAGGAACAGGAAAAGAAGCTTCAGCATGCCGCATTCCCCGGAGTCACCTCCAGCCATCACCTTCATGCCATGGCCGCATTGGGAATCACCCTCGCCGAGATGGACGTCTTCGGAAAGGAGTACGCCGCACAGGCGTGCAAGAACTCCCGTGCACTCGGAGAGGCACTCTACGAGCTGGGCGTACCTGTACTCTGCCCGGACCTAGGATTCACCAGATCCCATGCGATCGCAGTCGATGTTTCCGAGTTCGGAGGAGGAAAGCTCTGTGCTCAGTTACTGGAGGATGCGAACATCATCTGTAACAAGAACATGCTCCCCAGAGACACCAGCTCGGTCAACCCGTCGGGACTCAGGCTCGGATCCCAGGAAATGACCCGCATCGGAATGAAGGAGAGCGAGATGAAAGAGGTCGCAGAGCTCATCGCCAGGGTCGTCAAGAAGAAGGAAGACCCTGCAAAGGTCAAGGAGGATATCAAGGAACTCAAGAAGAACTTTGCCACCATCCAGTACTGCTTCAATGCAGGCGAGCCTGCATACGACTATCACGAACTGGTAAACTTCTGAAACCACACAAAAGAAGGGGGACATCCCCCTTCATTTTTGAAACAATAATAATCGTCTTTGAGACGTTACCACACTAACGCAACAGACAGACCAGTCTGTTCACCTATTCAAGATAGAATTAATGAAGGGGGTTATGCCCCCTTTTATGGTTTCAGCTACCTATAACACGGTAGAAGATGGGATCCTTATCATGATCAAATGAGAACTTGATGATCGCGGTATCCTCATTGATTGACACTCCGCTGACCTCTCCTCCATTCGAGAAATTGAACTGGATCTCATACTTCTTGCCGTCTAAGGTGAAGATAATAGAACCTGCATCAGCGTCGTAATCCACAGAGGTTCCGGTTTTCACGGCCTTGACGTGGATTTCGGGGCTATCTCCGAGCTGGACTGATCCTGTATGATTTATGTCGATAACGTCAGTGAGCCCCGTATATTTGATACTGAAATTCATAATGTCTGTGGGGACCTCTCTCGTTCCTTTGATATCCAGGACATTGGATACTGAGGTGTTCAAGCAACCGAGGGTGACACTCTGGTTAGAGATGGTCTGCCTTACTTCAAATACGGCCGATCCGTCATCCTTGATACTACCGTTCTCGAATACGATACCTGCCGTTCCGGTAATGTACTCGATGTAATTCTTCTTATCAGATTTCTCAGCGATGACACCCTTTCCATCGACATAAATCTTTAAGGTAACGCCAGACAGTGGCTTGATGATGAAGACTGCTTTGGAGGGCAGTTCCGCATAACCATGGTCAATGTTGACCTCTTTGCCGCCGTTGCTGTCTGCGACGAAGATCGAGACGTATCCTATACCGCCGTCACTACCGAAGATTGTGTTAGCATTCGACCACTGGGCATAGAGTGTGGTCTTTGCTGGTGCTACGGAGTTCTCGTTGTAGTCGGTTCCGCTGCCATCAGCCTTGGTGTTCCAGACTACCCAGTGATAACCGTCCTTCTGGAAGGAACAAGTGTCTACACTTGTGGAATGTTGCGTGTATGTTGTCTTGCCATCTGGCAGTTTTCCTCCGTTCCCGTCATACAGGATACCATCGGAGGGGGCATCGCCACCGTTATTACTGCTCATCGCGAAGAAAGCTATTCCTGCGACAGCAACAATTACCACTGCGACAATGGCTATTACGACCTTAGAATTCATGATAATGGTTCTCCCAGTCGTAATAAGGTACCAGTGTATATATGCACTATGACAACCAGACTGAATGATCCAACATTCAATTGGACCCAAGATGCGGGCCACGGCTCTGGGAATGAAAGCCTATTCGGAACCTAATGTCCAAGAAGCCCACTATTGAGAGGCAGTTCGTAAGATTACAACACTTACGACTTCTTATAGCAGAGATTTTGCCTTTTCTAAGACTTTTTCGATGTGTCCGTCGACCTTGACCTTCTTCCAGACGGCCTCCACCTTACCATCTGCACCGATGATGAAAGTCGTCCTGATGGTGCCGGTGGTCTCCTTGCCGTACATCATCTTGGTACCCCAGGCACCCGCCTCCTCGAGCAGCTTGTGCTCAGGATCGCTGAGGAGTTTGATCGTCAGCTCTTTTGAGTCGACAAATTTCCTGTGTGAAGCCACAGAATCCTTGCTGACTCCTATTACAGTCAATCCAAGGGCCTCGAATTTGGGGAGACTCTGACTGAAGGCAACTGCCTGCCTTGTGCAGCCCGATGTATTGTCCTTCGGATAGAAGTATAGTACGTACCTCTTGCCCTTCATCTGCTTGCTGTCGAATATCTCTCCATTCTCATCTTGGAGCTTGTAGCTGGGGAATTTGTCACCTACTTCCATCTCATCACCTCAGAACATCGTTCCCTTGCGGTCCTTGATTATGGACTCGAGATCGAGTTCCATGAAGGCCACAGGGTGCGTGATCTCATATCCGGTGACGACCTCGATGGCCATCTCTCCGAACATTCCGATCGGTTTTCCTTTGTAGCAGACTTCCGCTCCGCGTCCGTCTATGAATGTCTTGATGTCAGTGTTCTTCAACTCATACTCGCATCCCATCTCCCTGAGAACTGATTCCGTGATGGATTTGATCTCGGTGAAGGAGACCTTGGATGCTGTGTACATGGCACAAAGATGTGCCTGAATGAGATTGTCCCTCACGACATTACCCACTTCGAATATCTTCTGTGGAAGATCGCGGTGCTTGTTGTGCCTGAGGATGTTCATGAGACTAGGCATCAGATACGACCTGAGGCAGGTCACGTCCTCCGTGATAGGATTCAAAACCTTGACGTTCTCGATGTAAGGGAGCCTGGAGATTTCGAACTCTTCCTTGTCGTTGATCAGGGTGAGGGTCATGACCTCCATGAATCCGAGTCCGACCATGATGTCCCTGATATCCTCTGAGAATGCGTTGACCGGCTCCAAACCTCCAGATGTCTGAACGAGTGAGTAGCTGCCTCCGAAGTTCTCGAAACCGTATCCGATCCCTACATCCTCGAAGAGATCTACCTTGTGCATGATATCCAGCCTGTAAGGGGGGACCGTGATGCTGAGCCTGTCCCCGTCCGCAGATGCGTCCATACCCATCTTCCTCAGCGCCTTCACCATGTCTGCCGAAGTGAGTGCGGTACCGAGATACTTGTTGCACTCAGCTACCGATATCTCATAGGTCTTGGGTGACAGGTCTGGGGACTGGAATGAGTTGCCGTCCTCATGCATGGTGACCGATTCGATCTTTCCTCCACGCTCTGCCAAGGATGTACATACTATGTCCAACGCACCTTTGACCGCTTTGCGGTCGAAACCGGTGACGTCGATGAACAGATTGTGAGTGTCGGTTGTGACCGTTGTAAGGGATCCGTTAATGATGGGCGGGAATGACAGTACGTTGTTGTCCTTGTCAAGGATGATGGGGTACTCCTTGTATCCCTGAAGGAGATGGGCATAATCTCTGCCCTTCTCGTGTTTTGTGAGGATCTCCTCCATATCCATCTCCTCCGTCTTGGCAAGAGGGACGAACCTTATGGAATGGGGCTCCGCAAGCCTGTAAGTGAACGGAGCGCAGACCTTATCAAGGTCATGTATGCCTATCGCCAGCTTCTTCCTCTTCCTTCCGATGGTGGTATGGAGCTTCTCCTGCATCTCCATGATAGACTTCAGCATATTGTCGTCGATGTTCACGTCCCTGACGACTCCGCACAGGAAATAGGGCCTTACATCTTTGACCGACTTATCGATGTAGACATCCATTCCGGATTCTTTGACATCGTATGTCTTCATTCCCGGCTCGATGTCCAGGAACGCCCTCAGACCTCTTGCTGTTCCTTCGACACTGTAAAGGTCGGGACGGTCCGGGAAGAATTCGACCGACATATCGTCGCATCCGGCTTCGGCATGCTCTATGTCGGCTCCGATCATGGGTATCCTATCAGCGAGCTTCTCCATCGGGATGTCCTGTCCGATGATGGAGCAGAGGTCGCTGTACTTGAAGTTGATTACAGGCATGAGACCTCGATAATAAATCCCAAATTTATACTATCGCGCACGAAACGTACGGCAAGGCATCATACATCGATATCCAGGATCAATTCTAAACGGTAGTCAGGATACTTTTCCTGTATCTCCTTGCATATCTGTTGGAACATCGACGTACGATCTTTGATACTATAGTCGATGATTATGTCCAGATTGATGACTTTGTTCTTTTGATCCACTCTGAATCCATGGGCCTGTACTACTTCCTTATGGGACATGACGATCCCCATCACATCTTCGCGTATTGCCTTGGACTCCGGACTGTTATCGACTGAGTAGACACCTACGGCACACATCAGAACCCTATGCTTCTCTGCAACATTCTTCGCTATCCTGCGTTGGAGAGAATCCAATTCTATCGCGTTCATCTCACCTGGAACCGCCACATGGACCGACGCTACGATCCTGTTCGGACCATAACTATGAAGAATGAGATCGTACGCACCCTCGACCTTCTCCTCTTCGCAGATGGTCTTCTTTATCTCGTCCACCAACTCATTGTCGGCACGGCTACCCAGAATCTCATTCAACGCCTCGATTATCAGCTCGATACCGGCTTTCGCTATGAAGACTGAGATCAGTATTCCAACGTAAGCCTCCACACTTATTCCCGCAATCATGAAGATCAGTGCTGAGGCCAACACTGATGTGGTCAGCAACGAATCATAGAGCGCGTCCGTTCCTGAGGCGACCAATGACTTTGAATTGACCTTGTTTCCCACAGACTGGAAGTACTTTCCCAAAGCTATCTTCATGAGAATAGCTATGAACATGACGACCAACGATATGGTGTCGTATTCCGCTTCTACCGGATTGATTATCTTGTTTACGGACTCGAACAGTGCCGTCAGACCAGCATACAAGATGATTGCGGCGATGATCATCGTCGTCAGATACTCGATCCTGCCGTAACCGAATGGATGGTTCTTATCAGGTTCCTTGCCTGCCAGCTTAGTACCTATGATTGTAACCACCGATGAAAGTGCATCGGTTAAGTTGTTGACCGCATCCAATGTGATAGCGATCGAATTCGTAAAGACTCCCAATAAAGCTTTAGCAGAAGCCAAAAGGATATTGGCCAATATCCCGACTATGCTGGTCCTGACGATTATCTTCTCTCTGGTGGCCATATCCACCTTTTCTGGTATCGCATCTGCCGTTACACCGCCCGCCACCAACCTAATTGGGGCGATGGTGCCTTCCGCTATGTGACTCACAGGCTCCAACGTTTCGTCTGCCTTCTGCTTGAGGTCTTTAATGATGTCACCTGCCGAGAGTCTTATGTGCCTGACCAAGCTGTCCTGCGGCCTGTGCTGCCAACGTGGACAGCTCCCCGGCAAGTACCGTGGAAGCTACGATTTCAGAGAGTTTTCTTGCTTTGCCACTACCCTTGCAGCCTATCATTTCCAAGGCCTCACTCTGACAGGGTAACGATGTGCCTCCTCCGACGGTACCAACTTCCACTGCCGGCATACGGACGCTGATGTACAGATCACCATCGACATCCTCACAGGATGTGAGGGTCATGCTTCCCCCAACTACCTGGGCCGGATCCTGACCTGTTGCAAGATACAATGCAGCCACCATATTGGCAGCATGAGCATTTGCACCGAGAGTACCTGCCATACTGCTACCAACAAGATTCTTCCTGTAATTTGTCTCGACTATAGCCGAGGTAGATGTATGAAGCTTGGACTCGACTATTTCTGCAGGGATAGTGGACTCTGCGATTACCGTCTTTCCCCTGCCGGATATCATATTGATGGCTGCAGGCTTCTTATCAGAACACATATTGCCGGAGACCGAGACCATCACCGCTCCTGTCTCCTTCTCTATGAGCCTGCAAACGGCCTCTGAAGCTATGGTGGCCATGTTCATGCCCATCGCATCGGCGGTATCAAACGACAATCTCATGTAGAGACTCCTTCCGTCAGGGAAAAATTCAATGTCCACGAGCTTTCCGTGACTTGTGGTCCCGGCAACCGCCTGATCTATGGACACCATATTGGATTCTACCCAATCCATGACCATTTTCGAATGTTCGATACCTTTGACCTTGAACACGGGAGCACGTGTCATGGCATCCGAGAACACAGCAGTTCTGGCGCCACCACTGGCGTTTATTACGGACATACCTCTGGAGATCGATGCGATAAGTGCGCCCTCTGTCGTTGCAAGAGGTATCAAGAACTCTCCTTTCGCATACTCGCCTTCGATTTTCATAGGGCCCGCGTACCCCAATGGGATCTGAACGGTACCGATCATATTCTCGATGTTCTTTGAAGCCTTCTCAGGATCAAAACCGTAATTACCGATGCTGTTCAGTGTGACTCCGGTAAAGGACTCTGCTGCTTTGCGGCGGCTATCAGCATCTGCTTTTGTCTTTCCGCGGTTCTTTAATCCCTCAGTATCTGCCATGGTGTTCGGTCATCGACATCAGGATATAAAATAAAGAACGAAAAGAAGTGGTTTGAGCCTCGGTACATGGGTACCGAGGTGTTGAAGTTTGATCACTCGTTCCAGTTGAGACCGTTGGGGATCTCTGGGTGGTGAGTGTGGTTCCACTTCTGCAACACATACCAAATCGGGATGTATATGATGGGGATGGCGATAGCTGCGATGCTGTAACCGATTCCCATATCCGGGTTGACATAGAGGTACCATAGCAGTGCTGGCAGGAATATACAGAATTCCAAGATGACAACTCCGATGGATACTCCAAGGAATCCACGGGGGCACTTGTACACTCTTTCAACATCTTTGAAGCGGGGGTCCCTGCGCGATTTGATGAATGCGAGCTGACAGAGTCCGTGAGCTATTACGTATCCGGGGCAGGACACGGCCAGTGTCTGACTAGCGGTAATACCTGCGATGATAACAAGGAATCCGATCGCGGCCTGGAAGAGCAGAGCGTTGACAGGCACACCATACTTGTTGGTCTTCGAGAGGAACATGGGCATGTGTCCGTTAGTTGCCATGACCTGAAGTGTCCTGGAGCATCCCTGCATGGATGTCTGAACGACGACGATCATTCCGATCATGAGAAGGAATGTCGCGATGAGCCCGACAGTGTCTCCGAAGCACATGTTAGCTATGGGGACAAGGGCGGCGGCACCTGCTGCATCGATCGCATCGTGCCCAAGTGTTCCGTAAACTGCAAATGATACGAAGAAGTAGAGGGCGAGACAGGCCAGACCGCACATGATCAGCGCCTTGGGAACATCCTTTGAAGGATCCTTGTATTCAGCACCATATGTCGCTGCGGTCTCCCAACCGACTGCACTCCACTGAGCGATCGTGAGAAGAGCGAGGACAAGCAGGAATCCGTCAGCGTTCCATGCCCAGTCCTCTCCGGTCCACAACCACTTCTTGGGTTCGATATCGTTGATGATGGTGTCGAGATCGAAGTAGCCCATGAGCATAGGGGCAAGAACGATGACGACAAGAGGGATGATAGTAAGAAGAGTAAGGATGAGTTGGAATTTTGCACCGCCTTCCAATCCTTTGAGGCTGGTTCCGATAGAGTATGCATAAACAACAACTCCAATTCCAACATACAGGAGGGTCTCCATCATGGGGTCGAGTCCGCTGAGATCAAGGGCCTCCATGAGATAATATGCTACCATTATGGTGAAGATGGGGATCACGGTCACCCAAGCCACGAAATAACTCCAGGCACCGATCGCACCTATGAGTCTTCCTGTGTTGATTCTTTTGTTCTTATATTTCTCATCATCCTCGAACACGTATTGGATGGAACCTCCAATTCCGGCGACACCGAATGTTGCACACAACTCACCGATTGGCAGGTTGATGAAGAATCCGGATATGACCGAAAGAACCCAGATAATTATGCTGAAAGCCCACATCGGGCCGGAAACATCTGCTACCGAGGGGATGATAAGGATAGGGACGCCCATAGCAACTATGAGTCCCTGCTTCCAGGTAAGGGACCGGACGAGTCCGGCACCTTCCTGAGGTACACTCTCTGTTTCACTCATGATACCACTCCGTCAAGACATCCTCCCGGATGTCCCTCCGATAATTTTGTATTGACTTGTCCAATATAAATATTGATTACTCATGAAATATGATGACTGAGTCATGTTAGTTGGAATTGAGATTAAATCAGATGATCAGTGTTCTAAAACCAAAGAATACGATCAGTGAAGAATGTTCTCGGACGATCTCAGATCCTCAATCTTGTAGTACGGCGCCTCTAGTGCGTACGACAATCTTATAGCTTTCTCGTTGGGCTCGGTGGATACTTTGGTATCGACTAAGACCATTTCCATCCTGTCCAAACGGACGTGCGTTGCGATCTCCAGCGCTTCTTCGAACGGATCCTTGCCCTCAGTCATAGCGATGTTTGCCACAGCATCAGTCATGATTATAACAAAGGCCATGTTGGAAGGATTCTTCCTAAGATACTGTCCGACATATTGGTGCATAAAGCTCAGAGCTTCGCTCAAAGGCGTCTTTTTCCCCGTAGGTATGTCATCGATGATCTTCTTGACACCGCCCACTGAACGTGTCGGGGGCAGAAGCATTCCTATGAATTCCTCATTGAATGTCATCACGGCAACGCTATCGCTGCGGACATAGTGATCCGCCAGCATGGACATTATTGCAGCCTTTACGGCCCTCATGCGAGCGCGCAGGACCAGAGAACCGCTGTTGTCAACCATGAAGAAGAATAAACAAGACGTGTGCTTCTCCCTGACCTTCTTCCTCAGGTCAGACGGCATTATTATCACGCCCTCCCTTCCCGTACTCTTCCTGCGGTACTGTTGATAGGGGGCGGCATAGCGAACAGTAGCATCCACTGCTAGATCCGAGGTCGATCCATCTGCAGGACTGGATGATACATATCTGCCATCCTTACCTGCATCTTTGATGAAACGACGCATGAGATGGCTATCTGTAGGCCCTCTTTTCTTGCGACTGTCATCCAGGAGATCTATGGTATCGAATAGTTTATCCATATCCAATACGGCTGCTTCCTGTTCCGTTCCGCTGCCATCATCATTCTTGCTGCTCGGTTTATCCACAAAGGCTGTTTGAACTGAATCCTTAGATTCTACTTCACTCTCTTCCGCTTTTTTCAGTAACTCCTTACGTTCATCATGAATGAACCTCTTCATGTGGGAGTCGCCGAAGAACAAGACCTTGTCCTCGACTTCTTTGGTCTGCTTCCTGAGATGGGTGCGACGATGGATGATGCAGACCCTCAAGGCAAACGCCAGATCATCTTCGCTTATTTCTGTGCGCCCTTCTAAAGCGGCTGAAGCTCTGCAGACCATCGCGGCCGAGAGACTTCCACGCATTCCCTGAACGCCATATACGTCACATGCCTCTACTATGGCTTCCAGAATATGATCTGGAATCGAAATTTTGCTGATCTGTTCCCTCGCCCGACCTATACGGCTGCAGAGTTCTGTATCGACATCAAGCTCCTGATCTGTCTCGGAGATGACACCTTTCATTACTGATACCCTCTTCTCACAGCTAGGGTCTCTGCTTATTATCACGCACATGTCAAACAGATCATTCAATGCCGACGACAAAGGTTGCTCTCTGTCATTCGCCGTGGCGACTATACTGGCTGAACATGGATAGGTCTTTGATATCCCCTCTCTTTCAATATGTATCTGGCCTTTATGTACGGAATCCATCATAGCTAATGACAGATTCTTAGGCAGAAGGTTGATGTCGTCAACCAGAACTATGTCTTTCTCTTTCCCCAGTATACCAGGTTCAAATTGTACTTCTCCTGTAGACAGAACCAATTCCAAATCGATGCTTCCGAACAGTTGCTCATCAGTTATGTTCTGAGGCACTATCCTGGCCCTCCTGCCGGTGTATGCTGCGGAGAATGAATGTATGAGTGCCGATTTTCCTGATCCCGCGGGACCTTTTATCAGTAGGCCGTGAAGATCAGGATCGACCATCAAACAAGAAAGAGCCCGCAGGGCATCGTCCATCCCCACGAACTGGTCCAGCTTCAGGATCCCAGATACCCCCTTAGCACACTGTCTAACTCAGCTTGGCGGAATTCCGCTTCCTCAAACGGACCTGATTTCATACGGTGACGAAGGATCAGGGATGCTGTAGAGGAAATGTCCTTGAAATCAATCTTATCTCTTCCTTCCAATGCAGCATTGGCTTTCGCTGCACGTATCATTGCGAGGTCTGCGCGGTGCCCCTCCATTCCAAAATGAATCGAGACCATCGCTATCGCTGTAAGCATCCTGTCAGGAACTTCAATGTGATCGATACGTTGCTTGGCATCGATTATCTTCTCACGCAAAGCGTCGATATCAGCCTGACATTCGGCCGTGAAACCTTCAGGATCGGCATCAAAGGCCAATCTTCTCTTAATTACCTCGACCCTAATATCTGGATCGCGTTCCGTCTTTATGTCTACGCACATTCCGAAACGGTCCATGAGCTGAGGACGTAACGTTCCTTCCTCCGGATTCATCGAACCGATCAGTACGAACTTTGCAGGATGTGAGAATGAGATGCCTTCCCTTTCAACGAAGTTCCTTCCCATAGCCGCAGAGTCAAGTAGAAGATCGACTATGTGATCGTCCAAAAGATTGACCTCATCCACGTAGAGGAGGTTTCCGTTCGCCTGTGCAAGAACTCCTCCTTCGTATTTCCTCTCGCCGGTACGAAGGACATGCTCAACATCAAGACTTCCAGAAATACGATCCTCGGTCGCATTGAGTGGCAGTTCCACAACCTTCATATCACGCATCGTTTCCTCGAATTGACCCGATTCCATTTTCCTTTTACAATCCTCACACAGATATCTGGGCATATCAGGATTGCAATGGAATTGACATCCGGCGATACAACGTACTTGAGGCAGAATCTGTGCAAGTGAGCGCACAGTGGTGGATTTCGCCGTACCTTTCTCGCCTCTGAGAAGAACCCCTCCTATCCCAGGATCTATTATATTTAGTAATAAGGCACGTTTCATCTCTTCCTGCCCGACAATGCGGACGAACGGGAATTGAAGATTCTTCTCTTTTTCCGGCATCGGCTCACCTATCGTTATTATCCTTTTCGGACGATACATCCATAATTGCAAAAGTCATATTTTTATTGTTGCGGTCAATTTTATTCGTTGAATTAATCATTATAAATATTGCAATTATCAATTATAATGATGACAACTCAATGATTTTATATACTTTTGATGAGTTCTCAATATCATGACTCGGGAAACCATGTTCCCCGAGACCATAGGAAGCCGCTTCGGCGGAATTGGAGGAAATAAAAATGGTAAGCAGGAACTACCCCGGTAGGGTAAAGAACAGCGGTATCAAGCTCGAACTTTTCAGCGAGGACGATATCCGTGAGATCGACTACGCAACAAGAGATATCCTCGCCAACTATGGTGTTCAGGTTTCAGACGAAGAGGGACTCAAGATCTTTGCAGAAGCAGGATGTGAGGTCAACTTCGAGACCAAAATGGTTAAGATCCCCTCAAAACTGATCAACCAGGCACTTCAGACGGCCCCCAAGATGTTCTACCTCTACGGACGTGACGATGAGCACACAGTCCCCATGATGCACAACGGACCTGTGTACTACACCAACTTCGGTACCGGAATCCAGATGTGTGACTACCTTGGCGACAACAAGTACAAGACCAGGGACTCCACAGAAGAGGATCTCGCAAACACCGCAAAGATCGTCGACGCACTGGACAACATCGCAGTCTACGCACTGGCTGTTTCCGCAAGGGACTGGGCAGGAAAGGGAGCAGAGGACGTCCACGAGATGATCACCTCACTCAAGAACACATCCAAGCACTTCCACCACATTGACCCCGTCGCAGAGAACGTGGACTTCTACTGGGAGATGCTCAAGACTTACTACAACGGCGATGAGCAGATGGCACGCAACAGGCCTATCATGTCCATGCTGGTCTGCCCCACATCCCCTCTCGAGCTGAGTCACAACGCAGCTCAGGTCATCATCAAGGGAGCAAGGTACGGAATCCCCGTCAACGTCCTCTCGATGGCAATGGCAGGAGGATCCTCACCTATCCACATCACCGGAACACTTGTTACCCACAACGCCGAGATTCTCTCTGGACTCGTCCTGAGCCAGCTCGCGAACCCCGGAGCACGTGTGTTCTACGGAAGTTCCACTACCACCTTCGATCTCAGATACGGAACCGCACCTGTCGGATCCCCTGAACTCGGAGTTATCAGCGCAGCTGTCGCTAAGCTCGGACAGTACTACGGACTGCCCGTCTACACAGCCGGTATGTAGACCGACGCCAAGATTCCTGACTCCCAGGCAGCCCACGAGAAGACCATCACCTCTCTGCTTCCTGCGATGGCAGGTGTCAACCTGATCTACGGAGCAGGTATGCTTGAGCTTGGACAGACCTTCTCCATGGAGCAGGTCGTAATCGACAACGACATCATGGCCATGAACTACAAGGCCATGGAAGGATCACCTGTCAGTGACCTCACCCTGGCAGTTGACGCAATCAAGGAAGTCGGTGTAGGAAACGACTTCCTTGCACACGAATCCACTATGGAGTACTTCGAGACCGCCTCCAACCCCGCAACCTTCGACAGGACCATGCTGGGCGAGTGGCAGTCAAACGGATCGAAGTCCTGCGTTGAGAGGGCACATGAGATCGTCGTCGATATCATGACCAACCACGTGGTAAAACCGATTCCCGAAGACCGCCTTAAGGCAATGGAAGCCATTGTAGAGCAGGCGGACGCAGCATTCAGAAAGAGGAAAGGAATGGAGTGATTTGAATGGCAACAACAGAAGAATTATGCGCAAGAGCAAAAGCAGCAGTAATGGCTTACAAAGTACCTGACGCAAAGGCTGTAGCAAACGAGGCAGTCGCTGACCAGAACGTTGACCTCGTTAAGGTCATCCAGGAAGGATTCAGCGCAGGAATCACAGAGGTAGGAAAACTCTTCGATGCAAAGAAGATCTTCCTCCCCCACATGATGGCAGCAGCCAACGCAATGACCGCTGGAATGGACATCCTCGTCCCCGAGATCGAGAAACGCGGTGGATCCGTCGGAGAGGGACTCGGAAACGTCGTCATGTGCTCCATCGAGGGAGACATCCACTCGATCGGAAAGGATATCGTGGCAATCATGCTGAAGGTCGCTGGATTCAATGTTTACAACATTGGAAGGGATGTTCCCCTCGGAACCATCGTCCAGGCATGCAAGGACTACAACGCCGTTGCAGTCGGAACCTCTGCACTCATGACCTCCACCATGGTCGGACAGAAGACCTTGGAAGAGATGATGGTGAAAGAGGGCCTCAAAGGGAAGGTCAAGACCAACGTCGGTGGAGCACCTGTCACCCAGCAGTGGGCTGACGAGATTGGAGCCGACATCTACTCAGAGAGCGCGAACGACGCAGTGACCAAGTTCACAGCTGCGTTCAGCGATCAGTGAGAGTCTTAATAAATCAAGGGGATCACGCCCTGCATTGCCCGCAGGGCCTGACCCTATATCCTCCTTCTTTACACCGGTCGTGATTCCCTTGATACCCCCCTCAAATATCTTAGATTTTGAAGGTACCTATTTAAATAATGAAATTATCCCACCATTAATGTCGGATGGGGAAGACGTCTATTGGAACTCATTTTTGCCTGCATTCTTCGACAGAATGAGTCTCGTGATGCGCAAGAACATGACCGAGATCGTTTCCGACCACGGCCTGACCAGCGCTCATGCAATCTACCTAATAGCTCTCCAAATAAAGGATGGACAGACACTTGTAAGTCTGTCACGCTTCCTTGACCTGGATACCGCCAACACCAACCGTGTCATCAAGGTACTCAGAGAGAAGGAACTCGTCTATGACGACCGTAAGTCGGATAGCAGCAAGAAGTACAACATCTATCTGACCGAAGAGGGCCATGCATTGGCAAAGAAGGTCATGGATGGTATCACAGAACTAAACAACAGCTACTTCCGTGAAATCCCCCGCGAAGATATTCTTCACATGAGGAACACCCTCATCCGCGTATTGAACAACATGAATGTCGATATCGACAGTTACATGGGTTCGAAGTACGAGGATCCCTTCTACACCCACCTTCATATCATCCCGCCAGAGGATGGATATGAGGCAGAATCTCTTCGTCTGTCGAGTACGAAGAAGCACTGAATGTTCACCATTCTTGAAGGTGTTAATTCATCCATTCAACTGGTAAGAGATGACATCCTGTTTTTATGCTGGACAAAATGTAACCTTTTAGTGTTAGTTAAATATGCTGGATGTATTATACTACTGCCTTTTTATACCAATTTGATAATAACAAATTGATGAGCAATATCGTCGCGATTTCATGCAGTCCGAGGCCAAATGGTAGTTCTGCTCAGATTACGGATGCATTCCTGGATGGAGCTATGGGGCTGTCCACCAACCTGGTTACCCTCCATAGGCCTGTAAAATTCAAATCGATACAGGATTGCCACCGCTGTATGGGATGCAAGAGCACTGGCAAGTGTGTGATCGACGACGACATACGTGTAGTCCTTGACGACATAATTACCGCAGACTGTGTTGTATTCTCCACACCTGTGTACTTCGAAGGACCTACCGCCCTCTACAAAATGGTAGAGGACAGGATGTATTCGTTCCTCGACGTGAACAAAGTGTCGACATTAGGGCCCAATAAAAAAGCCGTTCTTATCCTGACAAGCTGCTATCCGGAATCGGATCTGAAAAAGGTCGCAGAAACACTCGAGAAAAACCTCAAAACTATAGGGTTTGAGATTCTTGATGTGATTACCTATTGCGATAACTACGGCAAGGATCCTGTCAGCAAGAATGAAGAGCTCGTCCACAGGGCAAAATCGCTCGGTCGCACGATGCGTAACACACCGACCGTTTGAAGACATCTTACAGCTCCAGAGACTATCTCTTTATAGACTTAGGTCAACCCTTGGTCCCTTTCTTCTTTTTGCTCTTCTTATCCCTGTAAGGGATGAAGATGATCCAAATCACTATCATCGACATTACAGGAATGATCGCACGAGTCACATCGCCCAGCAAATAGTAAGCTGCAATCATGCCCAATACTCCGAATACCCCAAACCATCTGAGGATTGCACCTCCTCCCAGCATTAGCGTGAATAAAATGAAGACCAGGTAGATCAATATCTGGATCAAAGTCTGGGATCCGATTGACATGAATGTGTTGTCACCCACCGCTTCCGTGATGAACGGTATGATGTACAGTTCGGTGATGTACGGCACAACGACGACGAATAGGATCGTCATCACAACGCCTGCACAAAACTTCAGAATGAATCCCATGCGATGCCGTAGAATCAACGAACATAAGACATTTTACCTAGTGAGGGATTTCACCATTCGATGAGTTCGGATCCAGCTTACGATGCCTGCAGCAAAGCGAAAAGACAGTATGACAGCGGTAACATCCAGGGCGCAGTAGATACTTTAGAAGAACATCTGAAGACCGATCCCCACAACTGCAAGGTCAGACTTCAGTTGGCGCAGCACATCATCTACGGCCTCAAAAACAAGGAGTACGGGATGATGCAGCTTGATGTCATCCTAGATCTGGATCCCGATTACATTGATGCTCTGAAAGCCCAGATATCAATACTTGCCGAGGATAAGAAGAACAACAAAGTCACCAATGAGAAATTCCAAAGACTTCTCGAACTCGACCCTTCGTCGGATATGTACAACACATATGCTAGATTCCTCAGGAATCAGATGGTGGACTTCCCCAAAGCCGCCGAATACTATGAGAAGGCCATCGCGATCAACCCGAACAGATACGAATACCATCAGAACTATTCGGCACTTCTTCTCAATGACATCAAGGACTACGAGAAGGCCAAACAGGAGTTGGAGATACTGATGGGATTGAAACCTGGCGACTACAAGGTCAAACAGAACTACGACCGTCTCATGAGGGAAAAGTTCGACAAGAACGGCAACGTTAAGAAGTCCAGATTCGGATTCCTGAGACGCTGATCATAGCTTCGAACCGCAATGGATGCATTTCTTTACCCTGCGGTTCATGTATCCGCAGTGACTGCACTGAGGGAATCCTTTGACCGACAGTGGATTGATCCCATCACCCCTCCACCCTGACCTGACAATGGCGGAATCTATCTTCTCCATATCAGTGCTCAGCTCGTTGTTGTACCTCAGCATATCCTCGTTGAACATCAAGATAGCGTCGTCCCTCTCCTTCTCGATGATGTCCTGCTTCCCATAGATATCTTGCAACTTGTCGAGCTTCTTCTGAGTCTTGACTCTCACCATCTCTATCGGCTGTGTCCTGAGGACACGGTTTAGCTTCTTCATCTCAGCATCCATGGCAGATTGTATCTGTTCAGGCGTGAAATCCTCGAACGGACTGAATCCTAGCAGCCAATATGTGTTGAACCTGCGATCGGTATACAGCTCGCTGCCGCCTTGGGGCAGTTCGACCTGTTCCTTCTCTTCCTTATTCCTTGAGAAAAAGCCCATGGACATGCAACACACATCGATGCGTAAATAACCTATTACCAAATCTGGATGTAAAACGTCAAATATGGCTTTACCCTCATTATTATTCAGCGGCATCCGCTGTGGCAGGGAGGAAATCGATATGGCTTATGAGAAGAAGGAACGCAGAGACGGTCCCAAGCACGATTCGCACAAGAATGGTGACAGGCCATATAAGAAAGACGGCCCGAAGGGCCGCAAGCCATACGGTGACAGAAAGGATTTCAAGGGAAAGCCCAGAAAGGACTTCGGAGACCGTAAGGATCATCACGGGTCCGGTGACAGGAAGAAAGAGGACGGATTCCGCAGAGGGAAGAAGGAATTGGGAGAACGCCCACGCAGGGACAAGGATTTCAAAAACAGGAGAACCGACGGAAGGAGAGATTTCCACAAAAGAGAGGAATCCCGCCGCGAAGAGAATCCTGAACCAAGGAAACTCCTGCTTCCACAAGATGCATCCAGACTTCTCTACAGGGGAATAGACTGCCAAGTTAACGGCAATGATGATCTTGCAATGATCATGTTCCTTCACGGATCCGTCATGATGAGTGAAGGCTGCGAGAACAATGCCGACCGCATCCTGAAAGGTATAGGAAAGGCTGAATCCCCATCTCTCAGGACAAGGATTGGTCCACAGTGTTCGGAGGATGCCCTGATCGAATTCGACTATCTTTGCATACGCAGGGACGGATCCTATGACCGCACATTCTTCGATAATGAGTTCTCCAAACAGAACACCCACGCAATCTACCGCAAGATCTGCCTGGAAGAGATCGAAGCCGAGGACCCGATAATAGATGTTTTCGCATCCAGATATTCTGATGACGAAAAGAAAATCATGAAAGGCTTGGACCTGCTCAAAAGAAAGAAGGATTCAGAATCAGCGGCAGCCCATCTCGACAGGATTGAGGAGAGCATCAGACTGAAACAGTCAATATACGTCATGTTCACACGCGCGATGAACGGCGATGCAAGGGCTGTTCAGGAACTGAAGCAGAATTCCAAGAAGGTACCCGAGGCGGCATTCTTCAGCGAATTCCTGGCCGCAAGGGCTGAAGGCAACCAGATCGAATGGCTGAGAGCGAAAAACCCCCAGTATAAGGATCTCATAATCTCCAGACAGGGCGAGTTCAAGATACAGGACGATCCGTTCGGGATGTATCTGAAGGCTAAGAATCTTGAGATAAAGAAAGAAGAATACATGTCCGTCATGATGAACGCTGCACGGGCCGGTTGCCCAGAGGCCATCGACGAACTTTCTGGAAAGATGTTCAGGAACGATGTGAGGAAATGCCTTGCTGGAATCCATCTCAAGAACAACGATCTGCCCAACCTCATCATAGTCTACCAGGCAGGACTGGATGACATGTATTATCTTGACCAATACTGCGGCGGGGATCCTGATAAGATTCTAGAAGTGGGAAAGGAGCTGGGCAAACAGAGCGTAGGAAAGGAGATCGACTGGCTGAAGGACCATTATGACAAGGGAATGGAGTTCTGCAGACAGGCCCTGGTGGATAAATCGACAGATGATTTCTACCGCTCAAAGAAGATGATCTATACGCTTCATGACATCGGTGCTGACAGAGAGGCCGCCGAACTGTACTTCGAGATGGAAGGCGACCCCGAGATCCCATCCGTCAAGTGGCTCAAAAAGGTTTGCGGAGATGATGATGTCAAAGAATTCGTCCGCAGACACTATGAGGAGAAAGGAGACATCGCCACTTTCGATTCTATATTCGAGGACGATGGATACGAAAGACGCCCCAAAAGGTCTTCTGGTAGGCCCCACAAAAATTTTAGCAGACAGAGACGCTGATTCCCTGATCAAAAATAACATATTGGATGCAATATAAAACCAAAAAAGCGATAGCATTTAAATACTGCTTATAAATCCCGTAGAATCATGTGGGACCTTCACGTACAGAACATAGTAGCATCAACACAACTTTCCGACGGATTCGATCTGAACAAGATTATGGAGGGTCTAACCGATTCGAAATACGACCCCCACACATTCCCCGGACTTGTCTACAGGGTAAAGGAACCCAAGACATCAGTACTTCTGTTCAGGTCTGGAAAGGCCGTCTTCACCGGTTCCACCGACCTTCAGATGCTCGAAGCATCCGTCAACAAGGTCCTTACCGACCTGAAGGCAATCGGACAGGATGTCTACGACAACCCTAAGACCGAGATTCAGAACATGGTCTCCTCTGCAGATCTGGGAAACGAGGTCAATCTGAACACCACCGCAATTACACTCGGACTCGAGAAGGTCGAATATGAGCCCGAGCAGTTCCCTGGTCTCGTGTACAGGATCAACGATCCCAAGGTCGTTATCCTTCTGTTCGGATCCGGAAAGATCGTCATTGCAGGTGCAAAGAAGATCGAGGAAGCCGGAAGGGCAGTGGACAACCTTGCCGAAGAGCTTAGAAGCGCCGGACTCCTTCCGTGAACTGTTCCTAAAACTATCAAAAAGCCGCCGAAAGGCGGCAATTCATCTATTCTATTCTACAATCAAACCATTATTCTTGATTCGAATTACAGAGCTATCCTGGATGCGACAATTCAACAATGATATTGATTTTTTAACTATCATTTGTCATCTTTAAGCTTAAACTATAATTAGTAAATGTTTTAGCTTAATTTTTGGCATAAGGGTTATATATTGTCAGCGATAATAGGAGTATTACAGGGATTCGGTCAGGCTGTAGAGTGCATCCCATCCCTTCTTATTGCTGACCGGTCCCCCAACCTTCATCTTCTAATTTCACTGAAAAACATACCATAGACTTTTTTACGCGTGCGCGTATAGACCGCTCGTTAACCATGGTCATGGAAGGATTAGGGAAATCCCTCAGGAACGTTCTGGGACGTATCGGAAAGGCATCCGTGATAGACGAGGAACTGGTGAAGGATCTGTGCAAAGACCTTCAGCGCGCACTTCTCGAAGCTGATGTCAATGTCAAATTGGTACTTGAGGTCACGAACAATGTAAAAGAACGTGCCGTCAATGAGCCTCCCGAAGCGGGAAGGAGCATGAAAGACCACGTCTCCAAGATCATCTACGAGGAACTGGTAAGACTCGTCAACAATGGAGAGGGATTGAAACTCACTCCTCAGACCATAATGATGGTAGGTCTGTATGGTCAAGGAAAGACCACGACCACAGGTAAACTCGCATTCTACTTCATGAAGAAAGGATTCTCCGTCGGATTGATCGGAGCAGATGTCTACAGACCCGCAGCACTTGACCAGCTGAAACAACTGGGAGAGAAAGTAGGCGTCGATGTCTATGGAGAGCCTGGAGAGACTGATGCGGCAGGCATAGTCCAGAGAGGTAAAGAGCACTTCAAGAACAAACAGATCGTGATCATCGATACATCAGGACGTCACGCGCTGGAAGACGACCTTATAGATGAGATCAGGCGTATCGCCAAGGTTGCTAATCCCGAAGAGAGGATCCTCGTACTCGATTCCCAGGTAGGGCAGCAGGCAGGACCTCAGGCAGAAGCGTTCCATAACGCTGTGGGGGTCACGGGCGTCATTCTGACAAAGATGGACGGTACCTCGAAGGGAGGAGGAGCAATCTCCGCCATCCAGAAGACAAATGCCAGGATCGTGTTCCTCGGAACCGGAGAGCACATCCGCGACCTTGAGGCGTTCGACGCAAAGAGATTCATCTCAAGACTGTTGGGAATGGGAGACCTCTCAGCACTCATGGAGCTCGCATCCCAGGAGATTGACGATGAGGAGGCCATGGAGCAGGTAGCCCGCAACATGATGTCGGGACGTTTCACACTCAACGACATGTACTACCAGATGACCGCCATGAGCAAGATGGGCACATTAGAGAAACTGATGAGCCTCCTGCCTGGAATGAGCGCAGTCAGCGATCAGCTTGACTATGAGGCCACCCAGAAGAAACTGTCCGTATTCAAAGTCATCATGGATTCCATGACTCCCGAGGAAAAGGAGGAGCCCTCCATCATCAAGTCCAAGCGTATCGACAGGATAGCCGCTGGTGCAGGAGTATCGTCACATGATGTGAAGGAACTGCTGAAGCAGTACACCAACAGCAAGAAGATGATGTCGTCCGTCGGAAAGGACCGTAAGATGCGCAAACAGCTGATGAAACAGATGGGCGGCATCGACATGGACGCCCTTAAGGACCTCCAGGGATCCGAATGAGATATTTCGTCATCACCGGTCATAAAGCAGTAACTACCGGGGATTTCAAACTCGACGATATTGCCGGAGGCGCCGGAAGGCTGGACATACTGGTAAGATGTGTGAACTCGGCATTCTTCCTCAGCCATGACCTCCGCAAAGATGTGGAGATATACCTCGTTATGGAGGGGGGAGACGACGCTCCGAAGACGGTCATCTTCAGGGGATCCGAGCTCAGATACCTCAACCCCGATGAGAGGAGCACAGCATCCCTGATAAGGAACGCACTCCTGAAGAAGGTCCAGCCCGGAGAAGAGATAAGATCGTCGCCCGGAGTTTACAACACCAGGATGTCTTTCGCGGATGTGTTAGAAAGACTCTCCAAAGTAGGTTCCTTTGTCTATCTGAAAGAAGATGGTGTAGACTGCAGGGATTACGAGTTCCCCGAGAACCCCATATTCGTTCTGGGAGACAACCAAGATCCGACCGAAGAGGAAGAATCCATCCTGCAATCATATTCACCGGACAAGATCTGTATAGGGCCTTACAGTCTGCATGCAGATCATTGCATGATAATAGTACAGAATGAGGTCGACCGCAGGTCGGCATGAGGGATACAATGGCAGAATACACAGAGAAGATTCCACAGCACAGACATTGCGAGGCATGCGGCAGGGCGTTCGTAGGCGAAGGGAAGTTCTGCAGCGAACAATGCATGAGCACCTCCAGGGACGAGGTCAAAGGAAAACTGCGCAAGTATCTTATCCTCGAGGTCATCCTGGTCGCCATCGTTGTTGTAGCACTTTGGTTCGGATGGAAATGATCTCAGCCGTAGCAGGAACGTTCAACATACTCCATGACGGACACAAAGCACTGCTGCTGAGGGCCTTCGAGGTCGGAGACAGCGTTTTGATCGGACTCACATCCGATCGCATGGCCTCTCAGAACAGGAGCATCGCCGTCAGCTATGACATCAGGAAAAAGGAATTGGAGCAGTTCCTCTACCCCAGAAACAACTATTCGATATTCGAGATAGACGATATCTATGGCCCTAGGGAGATTATGGACAAGGCGG
This sequence comes from Thermoplasmata archaeon, assembly GCA_015063285.1. Taxonomy (NCBI): domain Archaea; kingdom Methanobacteriati; phylum Thermoplasmatota; class Thermoplasmata; species Thermoplasmata archaeon. Next base: position 22,732 of record SUST01000003.1, on the reverse strand, counting down.
ATATCCTGGTCGTCTCAGAAGAATCGGTTTCAAACGGGGAGAAGGTCAATGAAGAGAGGATATCCCGCGGCATTGAACCGTTGATTCTATCCGTAGTGCCTCTGATTATTTCTGAAGAAGGCGACAAGATCAGCGCCTCATCAATTCTGGAAGGCCGCTACAGCCGCTCAGGCAAAAAGGATGTCATTGATATTGCTGTAGGCTCTGCCAATCCAGTCAAAATCGCCGCAGTAAGATCCGTCATGGAAAGAATATACGGAGAGGTGAGGATCACGGGCATAGATGTACCCAGCGGAGTTCCTCCCCAGCCGTTCGGAGACCAGACTCATCAAGGTTCAGTCAACAGAGCAAAGGCCGCACTCGGTAACCACGACATGGGCGTAGGCATCGAAGCGGGAGTCTTCGAGATGCTTGACGGGCTCTACGACATCCAGCACTGCACCATAATCACCAAGGATGGAAGGATGACATACGGCCATGGATCGGGTTTCAGATACCCGGACAGCATTGCGAAACTCGTCAGGGAAGGAATGACAGTCGGAGATGCAGTCAAGCAGGTATACGGGAACACAGAGATAGGGAAGAAACAAGGTGCCATAGGCCTTCTCAGCAATGGCCTGATTGACCGCAAGTCTCTGACAGAACAATCCGTCATCGCGGCCATGATCCCGCGCATCAGGGGTGATTGAATGTTCCTAAGAGAGCGGATACCTAATGACTCCAAATACCTCTGCGACAGATCCACGCTCAAAGGTCATGCGAAGAATGTCATACTGCCCAACGATGAGACCGAACTCCGCGAGGGGATAAGATACTCCAGCAAGGGGAACACCAAACTGACGATCTCGGGAACTAGGATGTGTTCCCAAGGCGGATCGGTCCCTTGCGGCGGCGATGTCATGTCTATGGAACACCTTTCCGGCATAATTGGGGCCGGAACAGATGACAAAGGCGTCTACCTTAGAGTTCTTCCCTGCACATCGGTCTCCTTCATCAACAATGCCATCGCCAGCGGTCGCGTTGAAGGCATCGATGGATGCAATGTTGCTCTGGAAGGGTTGAGATTCCCTGTCAAGGCCGAACCTGAGAATTCGGTCGGTGGATGCATCGCTGTGAACCGTTCCGACATAAGGCCGTTCGTCAGAAGGATGAAGATAGTGTTCTCGGACAGCACATTCCTGACATTCGAACGCAACGAATACAGGGCCTATGGCAGAAGAATGACATTCCCTGCAGGAAGAAACTTCTTCGCCTTTGACATCCCTTCATACGATTCGGATTCGAACTTCGGACCCCACATATCATCGGACATGGACCTCATGGACCTCTTCATAGGTTCCGAGGGAATATTCGGAGTCATTGTTGAAGCGGATATCTACCTGTCCAACGAAGTGAAGGACAGGACGACCGAAGAATCAGGTAAACTGAACAACTCCCGCATCAAGGACCGCTATGGCCAAAAGGCGGTAGATGAACTTAGAAGGGTAAAAGAGATACTGGACCCCAGTTATATCCTGAACATTGGCAACCTATTGTGATGGGGTTTATTTATACGCAAACTGAGATACAGAAACAATGACTTCAGATAGCCGTGAAGACTACCTCATCAGCATTCTCAGGCTCAGCGATGGGAACAAGAATGTGAAAACAACCGAACTAGCGGAGTTCATGGGTGTATCTCCTGCCAGCGTAACCGAGATGACCAAGACATTGGCCTCGGAAGGACTTGTGGTCTATGAGAGATACAGAGGAATCAGGCTATCCGACGAGGGTATGGCAATAGCACGTCAGCTGCGTAAGAAGCACCATGTCATCGAGCATCTTCTGGTGAACTGTCTGGGAATGGAGCATCAGGATGCTCATGAAGAGGCCCACAAGATAGAGCACACCATATCCGATGACACCAGCATCAGGATCTGCAACATGGTTGGCAACCCTGTAGATGAGGACTGCCAGTACTGTACAGATCCCTGCAAGCGTTACAGTCAGGGAACTACCAACATCGTGCAGCTCAACAAGATGGCCAAGAACAAAACCGGAACCATCTCGTATCTCAAATCAGAAAACAGCGAGGACATCCGCAGACTGAATTCCATCGGATTCGTTCCTGGAAGAGAGGTCAAGATCGAATCCATACTGATGGATGGCGGCGACAGGGTCATCAAGATCGGTGACAACATGGTCGCCCTCAGCTACGATCTTGCGTCTTCAGTCTTCGTTGATGTGTCTTGAATACCTCTGGTTAAATCAGGAATTCCCCGAGCAACTGATAGCTTTTTCAATATAGAGGACGGGGGAAATCCCCCGAAAGAATTGTTTTAATCAACGGTGAGAGAAGATCATGGAGACGGATTTGGGATCCTTCTTCTCGATCCTAACGAACCCTATTCTCTCCAACTGGACCATGTCGTTGTTTTCAGCAGATATATCGGGCTCGATCTTACCGGTCTGAACTGATCCATCGGGCATGACCAGAGTTGCCTCAAGGCCGTCCGATGCCACCCACTGAACAGCACGTACTCCTGTCTTCAGGATCGATACGTCATTTCCGATATACTTCGCCGGTTTGCCATATTCGATGTTACAGAGGTCCTTGAGCCTGATCTTCTTGTCTTTCTCGAACATTTCGGAATCAGCCTGTGCTAGGAAGACTGTCCTTGGTGCATCCAATTTGAACTTCCTTTCGCCTCTTTCGGGATGATCGGGATGCTTAGGAGCCGCACCTTCGATGATATCGACACCGTCGATGTCGTAAGACACGGGGTTCTCCACATAGAAGTACCTGTTTGCATCGGTATCGATGATATCCCTGTTCATTCCGTAGAGATTCTGCCAGGAGAACTCGATATCCACTGGTTTGATACCTGACTCGACCCAATATCTTCTGATGGCCTCGGGCCTGATTCCGCGTCTCTTCATAGCCCTAACGGTCCCGGTCCTGACATCATCCCATCCAGTGTACTCCCCGTCCTTGATGCTCTGTTTTATTATGGAAGTCTTCAGAACGGTATCGGGGATGTTCACCAGACCGTAATGATAGTACTCCGGTTTCTTCCATCCGAAATAATCGAAGATGTACTCCTGCCTGAATGTATTGTTCAGGTGATCCTTTCCCCTTATTACATGCGTCATTCCCATCTCATGGTCATCGATCGCAACAGAGAGGTTCATCATAGGGTATGCGATATACTTCTCTCCTGTCCTGGGATGGGGCGTCCTAACCAATCTGAGGGCGACGAAATCCCTGACTGCGGGGTTAGGGTGGCAGATATCCGTCTTTACGACAACCACTGCCTCCCCGTCCTGATAGTCTCCCGCGAGGAACTTATCATATCTGTCCAACTGAGTCTCGACCGGCAGGTCATGACAGGGGCATTTCTGCTTATTCTCCTTCATCTTCCTCCAGTCGTCGCCATTGCATGTGCAGACGTATGCATGGCCCATCTCGAGAAGCTTCCTGGTGTAATCATAGTACATCTGGAACCTGTCCGACTGTATGTACTGCTTGTTACACTTGACACCGAGCCAATCCAGATCCTCCGGGATCATATCATATGCATCTGGATCGATCTTCTCAGGATTGGTATCCTCGAATCTCAGGATGAGATCTCCGCCGTATCTCTTGACATACTCGTCGTTGAGGATGGATACGCGGGTGTGACCGATGTGCAAAGGCCCGGATGGTCCGGGTGCGATACGCATTACGACCTTTCCATTGACATTCTGAAGGTCAGGGAGCTCGTACTTCCTCTCCTTCTTCTCTTTGACGAGCAACGAGGAATCTATCTCTTCCAGAGCTTTGGTCTGTGCTTCGAGGCCCATTGCATTGACCTCTTCCACAATCTTGTTGGCCAAAGGTGTGATCTCCCCTGCCTTCGATCTAAGTTCCGGACAGCTGCCCAGAATCTTTCCAACAACTGCTTTCGGATTGGCCGTACCCTTGAAGAACACCGCATTCTGCAGTGCAAATTTCCTGATCGTCTGCTCGATCTCATCGGACATGGGTTTTCCGAATCTGTAAGCAGTATTTATGAGGTTATATTGGCGCTCGTGCGCGAGTAAAAGAAAAGGAGGCCCCAAAGGGGCCTGATAAGGTCAGGAACAAAGGGTGGAAATCCACTCGGATTCGTTCTTGGAAACGACTGCGTCAACACTTGCAAAGCAGATCAACATCATGACGATATCGTCCCTGACGTACTCGGGAAGCATAGCGAAAGCGACCTCTGCGATCTTGGTGTCTGCCCCTTCCTTGGCGAACTGTCCGAGCCTCTGAGTGAACTCTTCGGGGTCAAATGGCGATCCGCGGCGGTGAATTGCAAGCCCCTGAATGACGGCATATTCGCTGATGTCCAGCTTACCATCGAGAATCGCTACTTTGCACATGAAGGTCTCAACGAGTTCCCAAATCATGGGGAAGGCCCTGCTGTACCCATCCATTGTCTGTACCTTTGCCAAAAAGAATCCTCCGCGGTCCGCGGTATCAATCGATACGAATTCCTTCAACAGATCTTCGAAATTAGACATGAGGAAAGAATTTCCTTCCTAGTATTTAATGGAGGATACATCCAACTGCTTTCATCATTTTTAATAGGCCCCCTGACATACTGTATTCGCAGAGGAGGCTTCAAAATGGGATTGATGAACAGCATCAAAGAGGGTTTCAAAGAAGCAGATGAAAAGCTCGGCGTCGTCTATGACGGTGGGAAGGCCGAAGTAGAAATCAGCAAGGAAGAATCCAAGATCAGAGACGCTATCAGAGATATAGGAAAGAAGATGGTTGAATTCTTCGATGAGGGTAAAGAATACGATGAGGCCGTCATCAAAGAATACTATCAGGTCATTCTCGTATCCAGAAAGAAGATCGAGGAGCTCAAGGCTCAACAGGACGAATACAAAACAAAACTCAAAGATTGATTGTGGGCGTTGCCCACGCCAATGCCCGTCCTTCGACGAAGGACGGACTCTACCTTATTATTTTATCAACACATTACCCGGCTTATGTCGGTCAATGATTCGCTCTTCGGCGAGATCACAACAATCAAGAATCCTGTAGAACCCGAATCGAATGAGATATCTTCTGAACTCATGAAAGATCAGGACAAAACCGTCCTTTTCGAGAATCTCAACGGAAAGAAGGCTGCGGGGAACATTTTCTCCACAAGGGAGAAGATCGCCAAGGCACTCAACATCCCGAAAGAAGAAATCGTCAAGCACCTCTTAGAAGCAATCGGATCCCCTCAACCGTATCAGATCGTTGATGATCCTGCATTTCGCCAATGCTCTCTGGATGTGGACCTCATGAAGCTTCCCATCCCAAAGTACTTCCCCGAAGACGGCGGGCGCTACATCACCTCGGGAGTCATAGTTGCAGAATACGAGGGTAAGAGGAATGTCTCATTCCACAGGATGATGATCATGGATGGGAAGCACATAGCCGTAAGGCTCGTTCCCAGGCATCTCTTCACACTTTACAACATGGCCAAGGAGAAAGGTGAGGAACTGAAGATATCCATCTGTGTCGGTGCACAAGCAGAGGTATTGTTGGCTGCAGCCACATCGATGGACTTCGGAGCTGATGAACTGGAGGTCGCATCGGCCATGTACATGAAAGGCCACGGAACCGCCCTCAAAACGGGAAGATGCGACAATAACATCGTAGTTCCCGCCGACACGGATTATGTATTCGAGGGCAGGATCACATTAGAAGAGACGAAAGAAGGGCCTTTCGTCGATATCACGGGAACCTATGACTTCGAAAGGCAGCAACCGGTCATAGAGATTGACAAGATCTGGAGCTGCAAGGACCCTATATTCCACCTCCTTCTTCCAGGAGGATACGAACACTTCATGCTCATGGGACTCCCGAGGGAACCGATGATCCTTAAGACTGTCAGACAGGCTGTCCCCAGGGTCAAGAACGTCCGCCTTACCGAAGGGGGATGCTGCTGGCTTAACGGTGTGGTCTCGATAAAGAAGAACAAGGAAGGGGACGGAGTGAATGCCATAATGGCCGCATTCACAGGACATCCGTCCATGAAGAGCGTCATCATCGTGGATGACGACATTGACATATTCAACGACCGCGAGGTCGAATGGGCTGTCGCGACCAGGATGCAGGCTGACAGGATCCTGAAGATCCCCGGAGCAGCAGGATCCTCATTGGACCCCAGCTCCCATGGAAAAACCACCTGGAAAGTCGGATATGACGCCACCATCCCCTTGGATGCTGACAGATCCCTATTCGTGAAAGCAAAACTGAATTAAGCTCTGTTATGGGGTGAACCCCCATAACCTTAGACCTTAGAATCTCGGGAACGTATCTAATATTCACACCCGTAATCACTCCTGCGGACCATGCAATTGGACCGCAAGGGTGATGCAAAAATGAATAAAACGATGGCATTCATCGCCGTGGTCCTGACCATGGTCACGGCATTCTTCGTAATCGCCACGGACGGCTCCGACGGTGCCGTACCCAGCGGTTATGTCGAAATCACTGATGCCAATAACATCAGCTATACTGACGAAACACTGCCTGGAACGAACATCTATATCTCTTCGGCCTCGGTCAAGGCAGAGGCCTTCAAAGGCTGCACCAGCCTGGTCAATGTCGTACTCGACGATAACGTAAGGATGCTGGGCGACAGAGCCTTCGAAGGTTGTACTGGCCTTGCTTCATTCAAGGCCCCTGGTCTGAAGAACGTAGGATACTATTGTTTCAAGGATACGGGTGCGGTGAATTTCGATTTCTCAACCAAACTTACGGTGGTAGGTGCCCATGCGTTCGAGAACTGCAAAGGTCCAGGACCATACCTTCTGAATACCAGTGTCTCGGAGATTAAGAGCGGGACCTACCTTGGAAGCAAGATTCAGATCGAGGATCTGAGGAATGTCACATCCATTGCGACGGATGCATTCAGCGAAGGCTATCCCAAAGGACAGCTTCTTAATGACGGCCAAGCTTCTGTTCTGACGAACGTCCCCACTATTACCCTCAAGGATGTTCATCTGGTGGAGCTCACAAGCACTTACAACTCCAATTCCAAAGAATACAAGCTTACATTCTACACCGGGTCGAGCAATGCCGTTTTCAAGTTCACGGATTCCAACGGAACCACAACCGCAACCACTGCTGCCAATCAGCTCGGCGGAAGCTGCTATTACTACTTCAACGGACAATCGCTGCACGTTGAGGGCGGAAGCTGGACCATCCATTTCCCAGAGATCACTGGATTAGACGATGACATGCACATCTCAGGAGAAGGAACATATCAGATCCCTTATCCGAATGTTGCATCGAATCTATTCAAATCGTGGAAGATCAAGGGAGAGAGCACTACCAGGACCACAATTACTGAGTCCGAATTTGCCAAACTGGGAAGCGACATCTATCTGGAGATCACATATCTGCCGTTCACTGTGACCTATGACCATTCCGCACTGCCTGATTCTTCCGGACTCCCCGCCCGCCAGTCATTCAACGTGGGCGACAGCTATCCAGAACTTCAAAGCGTGTCTGGATATGATTTCACAGGATGGTATGTAGGAAACGAATACTATGAAGGCGGCAGTAAGATAACCACCTTCCGCGACCATACTGCCGTAAGCAGCTGGAATGCGAACACGTTCACCGTCTCTGTTATTTCCGAGGACGTCAAAATCGGTTCTAAGATGGTCGCTGCTAACACTGAACTGCGTCTATCCGAACTATCCGTGACAGCGCCGGAATCCAAGAGGTTTATGGGATGGAGCCTGGAATCCAATGGCGCGGTATTGAGTTCAGACCCCGTCATCAGCGGCAACTGCAGCATATATGCGGTCTATGAGGACAGATCACAGTTCACCATCCGCTATCTGGACGGCGATACGGTCCTCGGAACCATCAAGGCATATGACGGGGACACAGTATATGTTCAGCAGGATAATCCGATGACGGAAGGAAAGACCTTCCAGAATTGGAAGTTGGGGGACACGGAGAGCAAACTGTACAGGGGCGACAGCATCAGGGTCGTAAGCGACATGGACCTCCATGCCATTTGGCTGACTGACAAGAAGACCGTCAAATATGTTCTGGACGATTCTACGAAGACAGAAACATTCGATTACGGAGAGACGGTAATTGTAGGTTGCTCAACTGCGACAAAGAGTGGCTTCACCCTCCAGGGATGGGGGCTGTCATCAACAGGAAGCATACTCTATCACGATGGGGATTCATTCATTATCAAGAACGATACAAAACTGTACCCGATATGGGCCGAGAACGGCAAATTCACCGTGACACTTCATGATCATGACGGAAAGACCACTGTGACCAAAGTCGAACAGAACACATCTTACACACTCCCAAGCGACAGCGGATGGGCACAGCACATATTCGATGGCTGGGCTACTGCCGCAGATGGACCTGTTAATTTCAGAACCGGAGATTCCTCCACCATAACCAAGGATACCGATTTCTTCGAGATTTGGCATCTGGACCCTGCACAATCCGCCTCTGGTGAAGATAAGCAGGAACCTGAAAAGGAACCTTCCACTCCTGGGGATAGAAAGTCCGTTGAGGATTCAACTTCGACAGATGAGAAGAAGGGTTCTGGAAACGAACCGATTGAGAAGGGTTCACCGTCGTCTGGGGACGAAACCCCTGCAGAAACCCAGCCTCAGGCAGGAAGCACCAGTCCTTCAAAGACTCCTGCGGAAGAACAGCCATCTGGAGAAGGTCAGCCCCAATCAGGCAGTACTACCACTCCGGAAACGCCTGCGAAAGAGCAATCCTCATCGGGAAGCACCAAAAAGGATGACAGCAACAATACACCTTCTGTCCCCTCGACGGTTTCCCTCAGATTCATGGACGGAACATCTTTGATCGCCGCATACGACCTCAACCTGTACACTGTCCAGGACCTGTCGGTTGCGGGCACCCCTTCTAAGACAGGATACAAGTTCCTCGGCTGGAGTGAGAACAGCAAAGCGCAGACCGCAACTCTGACATCGCAATCTACAAAGATGATTCTCAGGAACACCACCCTGTACGCTGTATGGGAGAAACTACTGGCGGTGAACTACCATGAAGGAAGCTCAACAGACACCGTATACTGCGGAAAGGATGAACAGATAGTTCTGAAGATCGTTCTGAAGGAGGGATCGGAATTCATCGGATGGACCGAGAGCGGTTCATCCACGGTCCTCAAGGACAGGATCACCGTTTCGAAGGATATGGACCTATACCCGAAATGGGAAACAAAAGTCGTGGATACCACTCCGATCGATACGGATATCTCTTCTGATTTCCCTCAGACTGTGGTAGATTCTGTCAGTGAGAACGGAACACCCATGGAGTCCTCTTCTGGCGGTGACAGTTCGATCACAATGATAGGGATTGGCGCGGCAGTAGCTGCGATCGTCTCATCTATTGTCATCTTCCAGCTCAGGAGGTCCTGAGGGTGGCGCAAAGGAAGCATAAGAAGAATCACTTCCGGCGGACAGCAGTAAAACTGCCGTTTCCGTCGTTCCATGACCATGAAACGATTTATACCGCCCTCTCCCTAGAGGGGCCTGAGTGAAATGGCCGCCATAAGACTGGGAAAGAACCACCTGAGATGGTGTTACGAATGCAACCTCCCTATTCTGGAAAAGGAACAGTGTCCAGTCTGCAGCAGTCCCACCGAAGAGGTGGTCCTCACGCCCCCTGGGGATTCAAGGCCTACATTCGATCACGACATACAGTTGATCAGAAGCATCCTTGACCGTGATTACGGTGAAGGTGCAGGCAGGGCGGTAATCCCCGACGGACATGTAGTCATCCTAAACAAGGCACCTTCCCTGGACAGGATGGACGAGGTTGTCATAGATGGGGCAGTCATAGCATCATTCAGATACGATATGGGATCCGGATGGAAATTCGTAGCTAGGATGCAGGGTGCATACCGTATCGGAAAGCATTTCTCCAAAGGGTACGTGGTTTGCGATCCCGAAGCGGTTCGTTTCATAAGGGAAAGCAAGAACCTTATGGCGCCTGGAGTTGTTGACGCTGACCCTGACATAAAGTTCGGCGATGAGATAATCATAATAACGCCTGACAGAGAGATAATCGCGACCGGAATGGCCAAGATGACCGGCCCTGAGATGGTCGAATCCACGAAAGGGGTTGCGGTCAGGACCAGATGGTATAGGCCTGAGGAATTCAGAGACCTTACCGATAAGAACAACTCCTGGGATCAGGCTGTTAAGGCCAACGAAGGGGTAATAAAGAGAAGGGTAGACGAGGCCGTCGGATTCATCAAGAAGACGATGGAAAAGCAGAACCTTCCGACCATCGTCTCATTCTCAGGAGGTAAGGACAGTCTTGCTTCACTGCTCTTGACATTGGATGCTGGATTGAAACTCCCGGTTCTTTTCGTCGACACAGGATTGGAATTCGACGAGACGGTCCAACATGTGCACGATGTGTGCGAAAGACATGGTCTTCAGCTCATTGAAGAAAAAGCACCGACAGATGCTTTCTTCGGAAACTTGGTGTACTTCGGACCCCCTGCAAAGGATTACAGATGGTGCTGCAAGACCAACAAACTGGGCCCCACCGTAGGCGCCATCAACAAGCACTTCCCTGACGGTGTCCTGTCATTCATAGGTCAGAGGAAGTACGAATCAGAACAGAGGAACTCCAAACCGAGGGTCTGGAAGAACCCCTGGACACCGGGTCAGATCGGTGCATCGCCTATACAGAACTGGTGCGCAATGCACGTTTGGATGTACATTTTCTACAAGAAGGAACCCTACAATATCTGGTACACGAGAGGACTGGACAGAATAGGTTGCTTCCTTTGTCCCGCATCAGATCTGGCCGAGTTTGATGCCATCGCCGGACAGAGCAAGAGATGGGATGATTGGGACAAGTATCTCGATGAATACATGAAAGACCGCGGTCTTCCCAAAGAATGGAAGGAATACAGCCTTTGGAGATGGAAGAGCGCACCCAATTCGATCAAAGAGGAGGTTCAGAGAGTGTCTGGAAAAGAGGTATCGGAACTTACGAAACAGACGAAAGCACCCGAGAAGGGCCCTATCACCATAAAGGTCCAGGACGGGTACTCGCCCTGCACCATCGGTTACAGTGTCGAAGCCGCCCTGTCTAGACCGATAGATCTCGAGAAGGTCAGGCCGTTCTGTCACGCCATCACATGGATAGTTCCGGAAAAGATCGAAGGAGATTACATTGAGCTCGGGGGCGCCACACTTTACGCCGAAGGTTCGATCATCAGCAAGTCAGGTTCGGAATTGGATGCCAGAAGGACCATCGACCACATCTTCCAGCTCATAATGCGCGGAGAGCAGTGCGTAGGTTGCGGCCTTTGTGCAGCCAGATGCAGACCTGGAGCCCTCTACATGGAGGACGGAAAGGTCCACATCCATGAGGACGAATGCATATTCTGCAGGGAATGCTTCGGGCCCTGCCCATCGGTGAACTTCGCCAGAGGAGAAGAGTTCGAGCAATAAGCACTAATTATCTGTCATCCATTCGGCAGACATGAAGCTGACCGTACGGATGTCCGACATCACCCTCTCCGAACCAGTTGTACTTCTAAGCAGGGACGACTGTCTCGAACTGGGTGTGAATCATAACGATCGTATCCGCATTACCGGAGACCGTTCGATAGTATCTTCCCTGGTGATGTCAGACAAGGTTGTCAGCAAAGGCATAATCAGTATGCCTTCCACCATCATGAACCGCTGCGGAGCGATCGACGGCGGAGAGGTAGATGTCGCGTACTCCCCTATGCCTGAATCCGCCAGATCGATACGCAAGAAGATCAACGGAGAAGAACTATCCAAAGAGGAGATAGAATCCATCGTCAACGATATCATGGACGGAAACCTTTCCGAGAAAGAGATTTTGGCCTTCGTATCATCATTCAACATTAACAATTCCAACCTCACTGAGATCGCGTATCTCACAAGGTCCATGGCATCAACGGGATCAACTGTGGATTTCGGAAAGAAACCGGTTGTTGACTTCCACAGCCTGGGAGGAGTGCCCGGCAACAAGATCACGCCCATTGTGGTCTCTATTGTGGCATCGGAAGGTCTCACGATCCCCAAGATGTCCTCTCGTGCAATCAGCAGTGCATGCGGCACATCAGACTATGTCGATACCTTCTGCGATGTGGAGATGGATACCGAAGAGCTTCTGAAAGCTGTGGATAAAACCAATGGAGTCTTCGCCTGCGGGAACGAGAACTATGCACCTGTCGGAAGCAAGATAATCAAAGCCGAGCGGCCGATGGGAATCGATCCTTGGCCGGTGATGATGGCATCCATTATGAGCAAGAAGGTATCAATCGGCATTACCCATCTGCTAGTGGATATCCCCATGGGATCAGGATCCAAGATCCATGACATCGAAACGGCCAGAAGATTTGCCAGAACCATCATCGACCTCGGCACCATCCTGGGCATACACATCGAATGTGCTGTATCCCGTGCGGATCAACCGATCGGGAAGGCTATCGGGCCGATATTGGAAGCACGCGAGTGCATATCCGCCCTAGAGGAAGGACAGGGAGACCCCGACGTCATGGAAAAGGCGTGTGGCATGGCCGGAATCCTGTTGGAGATGTCTGGAGAGAAGGACGGTCAGTCTAAGGCCTATGACATACTGAAATCCGGACGTGCACACCGCAAATTCCTGGAGATCGTAGAGGCTCAGAATGGGGACCCTGGACTGAAATCGAGCGATCTGGTTCCCGGAGGATTCGTGAAGGATGTCCATGCGAAGAGATCGGGCATCGTACAGTTCATAGATAATGCAGGAATGGTTGCAATCGCGAAAGGAGCTGGTTGCCCGAGCGACCTGGGAGCCGGGATCGAGCTGCTATGCAAAAGAGGCGAAAAGGTCGAGAAGGGCGATACACTCTTCAGGATCTATGCTGAGAACCAAAGCAAACTAGAGCGTGCCATCGAATCGGCCAGATCCCGCCGTCCTATGGAAGTGCAGGACAGACCGATCAACCCCTCAGAAGACATGATGATCGAAAGGATTCCGTCCAAGGAGATGCTGGACCTGATAAGATTCTCGAAGGACTGACGATTATTCTATATCGACGGAACTAACCTTTTTAAATTGTTGGCAGATGTGATGTTGATATCATGAAGGTGGATCCGGACGATCTTGCAGTCGCAATGGAGAATGATCCCGCTCTCATAGATGAGAACGATGCGATCAAATACCACACTGGACTGCAAGCCGTGAGCATGTATAGGGAGAGCCACGAGCTTTGGCTCAAAGGAGAGAAGGAAAAGGCCAGGGAAATCAACTACAAGGCCCACCAGCTCACAGGATGTGACATCCACCCCGGAGCAACCATCGGAAAGAGGTTCTTCATCGACCATGCGACCGGCGTCGTCATCGGTGAGACCACGATCATCGGCGATGATGTTTCGATATATCAGGGAGTGACCTTAGGCGGAGTGTCCACAAGCAAAGGTAAGAGGCATCCTACCCTCGGAAACCACATCGTTATTGGATGCAACGCTTCCGTTCTCGGCAACATCACCATAGGCAGCTATGTCCGTATCGGGGCAGGCTCTGTCGTCCTGAGCGATGTCCCTGACGACTGTACCGTCGTCGGAGTTCCGGGCAGAATCGTCAGATACAAGGGGCTGAAGGTCGAATGCGTATTGGACCACAGCGATCTGCCCGACCCTGAGGAGGATGAGATCGCTCAACTCCGTCAGGAGATAGAGGATCTGAAGAAACAGATTGCAGAACTCAAGAAATAAACTTCAATCGCAGGGATGCCGCAGGACGATTTACCCGCGGCATTCCCGCTTTCTCCGTCCGAGACATTATTTACATCATTCTGGATACGACATCGATCACATGTCGCTGATGATCCATAACACCCTGACGAACTCCAAGGAGGAGTTCAGGACAATCGAACCCGGAAAAGTGAAGATGTATGTATGCGGAGTCACCGTCTACGACGACATCCACATGGGACATGCCAGATGTATGATCGTATTCGATACGGTCGTACGCTACCTAAGGTACTTGGGGTATCAGGTCACCCACGTCACGAACTTCACCGATGTGGACGATAAGATCATCAACAGGGCAGCCGCTGAAGGCATCGAACCCCTGGAGCTCTCTGCGAGGTATATCGACAAATACTTCGAGGACGCGTCCAAACTAGGAATCAACAAAGCGGATATCTACCCCAAGGCCAGCGAATGCATCGACGACATTATCAGGATGGTCCAGAAGATCATCGACAACGGTTTCGGATACGTCACCAGCGACGGAAGCGTATACTTCTCCATCGACAAGGTCCAGAACTACGGAAGGCTTGTCAAATCCAAGCTCGAGGACATGTCCTCTTCGGGACGCGTCCAGATGGACGATGAGAAGAAGAACCCGATGGACTTCGCGGTATGGAAGGCGGCGAAGCCTGGAGAGTGCTCCTGGGATTCCCCCTGGGGAAAGGGAAGGCCGGGATGGCATATCGAGTGCTCGGCTATGATCGACAGATATCTCGGAGAGCAGATCGATATACACGGCGGAGGAAACGACCTCATATTCCCCCACCACGAGAACGAGATCCTCCAGACAGAGGCTGTTACCGGCAAACCTCTGGCCAACTATTGGATGCACAACGGTATGCTCCAGGTCAAGGGTCACGGTATGACCAAAGAGGAGAAGATGTCGAAATCACTCGGCAACTTCTTCACGGTCAAGGATGTCGCTGCGAAGTATGATCCTCAAACTATCAGATTCTACTTCCTCAACACCCACTACATGAGTCCGCTCCTATACGGAGAGGACATGCTGGAGGAGGCAAAGGCAGCCAATTCCAGGATCATCAACAACTACAAGGACCTCAAGTCCTACGTCAAGAACGCTCCCGAAGGAGATGCTGACGCTAACGACTGCTGCGACACCATAGAGCAGTACAGGCAGGCATTCAGGGATGCCATGGACGACGACTTCAACACCCGCCAGGCGATCGAGGTCATCTTCCAGATGGTCAGGGCCACTAACAAGGCCATGAACGAGAAGACGCTCTGCAAGAAAGCGGCTCAAAAGCATATCGACCTCTTGGACGAGTTCAATGGTATCCTGAACATCATCCCTGCGCAGGATGGAGCAGACGACGGAACACTTGATGACGTTATGAACATCCTGATAGACCTTCGCGCAGAGCTCAGGAAGAACAAGATGTACTATCTGGCCGATATGATACGCGACAGGCTCAAAGAAGCAGGCGTCGTTCTTGAAGACTCCAAAGACGGAGCCAAATGGAAGAAGATTTGATTCGGTTCAGGATTTCCCCAGTTTCTTCCTTGCGTCGTTCAGAAGATCGCAGGATTTGCATCTCTTGCCCACGGTGGGCTCGCCGCATTTGCACAGATGCAGATTGGATGTCGTGTATTCTTTGTACAGCATGGGCCTGAGAGTATCGTATGAGGAGACTATACTGTGCCTCGAACCCGGAGACCTGTCCTCCAGTTCATCCACAATGGATCTGTACTGATTCCTCAATGCCTCCTGCCAATACGGGCACTCCCCGTCCCAGAACTCTATACCGTTTACCATCGCATAGAGGAGGCTCTCCTTCTCCGGGATCAGCCTCAAAGGAAGGAATCTCGGGATCAATCCCGGCTGTACCCTCTCATGAGGGCCTAATCTCGCCAGCCTCTCGACATCCCCTCTGACGAAGTTCATCATGATGGATTGGGCCATGTCATCCAGATTATGACCGGTAGCCAGGAACTTGGCACCGATGTTCCTGGCCTCATCGTTCATGAGTCTCCTGCGGAACACGCCGCAATAGGTACAGGGGCTGCTATCCCTTGACAGAGGAGCGATCTCATCCATCGTCACCCCCAATTCTGAAAATGAACGCAGATGGAATTGGATCCCTTTCTCCTCGCAGAATCTCCTTACGATGTCCACACTGGGAGGGCGATATCCGTCGATCCCTTCATCGATCGTTATCGCATGTACGCCGATCCTGTTCCTAGGGCCGAAAACATCGCTCACGAGTTTGAGAGCGACCATACTGTCCTTCCCTCCGGACACCGCTACGGCTATCTGGTCTCCAGGATAGACCTTGATCTGTTTCCTTATCTCCCTCTTGACCCTCTTCTCTACGAACCTGGAGAAATCATCTGCACAAAGATGCATCCCGTTGTAGCGGATGAATGTGACCGCTTCCGAATTGCATTGGTCACATTTCATCGTCATCCTCTCTTCCGGACAGCTCGGAGTCGAGCATATCGGCCACTTTCACCGCAAGCACCTTGGACGGGATGTCAGGTAACGACACGGTAGTGGTCCTCCCGCCTTTTCCGGAGGATGAAACACGTGTCTTCACAAGACCGACCTTTTCCAGATCCTGAACGTATCCCCAGAACTGCGTATGTTTGCGTGCAGGCACCTCGTATTCCTCGCATACGATGGCATAAGTCTTCTCCGCAGCAGATATCGTGATCATCACATTCTGTTTCATCGCACGGGCGATGGCCAGCAATGTCAGTTTCTTGTTCAGGTCCAGAGTCTCTATCTTGGATTCCGAAACCACGCTGTATATGCCTGCCTTGGCGGCACGTATGTTCTCCACAGTGACCTCTCCGGCAGAATCCTCTTCCGCGAGATTGGCCGCCCTCTCGAGAATCTCTATAGCCATCCTCGCATCACCAAACTCTTCGGAACTGTCTGCGATCTGGTCCAGGACATCTTCGCTGACCCTGCCCGGAAGAAGTGCCTCCTCAGCCCTTTCTTTCGCAATCTGCCTCAGCTCATCCCAGCTATATCTGTCGAAACGGACCATAGTGGTACGTTTGAAGGTCGATGCCGATGCCTCGTCCATCATACCATAGATCGACTGCTGCGAGATCAGTATGAGTGAGACCGGAGCAGGCTTGTTGGCATCGTCGGAAAGCCTTGTTATCTGATAGAGGATGTCTACGGTGGACTTCTTCAGCAGAACATCCACTTCGTCCAGGATGACGACAATCGGTTTCTTGTTCTTCACAAGATGATTCTTCAGCGTGCGGGCCATGTTCTCGACTGAGAACCCTCTCTCCGGATACCCCTTGTCGAAATATCTTATGAGATTGAATATTACGCCCGATTCAGAATTGTTGTTTCTACAGTTCACATAGATTATGTCCAACGCCATGCCCTTGTCCGAACAATAGTCCTTCATATCCTGGCAGAACCTTTTGGCCGTGACGGTCTTACCCGTACCGACCGGACCCATCAGGAATGCGTTGCATGCGCGGTTGTACTCTACCAGAGGACGGAAAAGGACCTCCATATCATGCATCTGTCCCTCTCTGTTGACCAAGTTCTTAGGAACATAGTCATAATCGAACTTGGAGGGATCCTTGATGATACTAGAAGATTTCTCGAACATCTGTGCACCTTTCGTGGTTTATTGCTGGACGGAATCCACGTTTTCTGGGTGATTCGACCATGTCTTAGTCCAATAAAACCTTTTATTATAACGCACATGGCTAGTCGATTCCAATGAACGAGATTTGGACTGAGAAGTACAGGCCCAAGACCCTTGACGACGTAGTCGGTCAGAAGCACGTGACAGAGAGGCTCAAGGCCTATGTTTCATCCAGAAACATGCCGCATCTACTCTTCACAGGACCTGCCGGAACCGGTAAGACCACCTGTTCTCTGGCCTTGGCCAAATCAATGTTCGGCGACGAATGGAAAGGGAACTTCATTGAGCTCAATGCCTCGGACGAAAGAGGAATCGATGTCGTCCGCGGAAAGATCAAGGAATTCGCCAGGACAGCACCTCTCGGAGGAGCGGAATTCAAGATCATCTTCATGGACGAGGCCGATGCGCTCACATCCGATGCTCAGGCCGCCCTCAGGAGGACGATGGAGAAGTTCTCGGGAATCTGCCGTTTCATCCTTTCATGCAACTATTCATCGAAGATAATCGATCCCATCCAGTCCAGATGTGCTGTTTTCAGGTTCAAGCCCCTTACATCAGATGATGTGAAGGAATTCCTTCAGAACATCGTGGACAAGGAGAATGTCGAAATCGATGAGGATGCGATGAACGGACTCATCCATGTCGCCAGAGGCGATATGAGGCGTGCGGTCAACTCGCTCCAGGTCGCGGCCTCCCTCGGAAAGAAGATCGACCTCGATGTCATTTATCAGACCACAGGAATGGCGAACCCGCAGGCGGTCAAGAACATGATCGAGACGGCATTGGACGGGAACTTCATCAAAGCCCGCGATATGCTGGATGACATCATGATCACATTCGGGCTTTCCGGTCAGGATATCATCAGACAGATACACTCCACCTTCTTCGACCTCAGCATAACGGATTCGGAAAAGGTCAGATTCATGGACAAGACCGGGGAGATCGAGTTCCGTATCGTAGAAGGCAGCAACGAGAGGATCCAGCTCGAAGCTCTGCTGGCCTATCTGGTCATGCTTGGCGGAAAATCGAGATGAACTTCGGGAGCATCTTATCCTTTACTTCCTGAAGCACCTCATCAGAGGAACACATCATCAGTATTCCGTATCTATCCGCTAATTCCTTATCGTAGATGGCCCCAGCCTTCTCGGCTATGTACATGCCGGGCATGAAATCCCATATCTTGTTGAGGAATCTTAGATGAATATCTGTCCTGCCTGCAGCCAGATATGTGAAGTCCACACAAGCTGCTCCGAATACCTTGAATCTAGCTATGTCAGAATAACAATCGTGGAAGACCGATGCCTGAGCATCCCTGAATTGCTGTGACCTCCTGCTGAAATCACCAGTAGACATCAGACACTGATTTAAGGGTCTCGGATCACAGGTATGTATCCTGTTCCCATTGAGGAATGCACCCTCATCGGAAGCGGTGAACATCTCATCGAACACGGGCAGATAGATAGCGGATGCTTTTGGAACACCATTCTCCATGAAGCATCCCTGGATACCAAAGAATGGGATGCCTCTAGAATAGTTCATCGTTCCGTCGATAGGGTCTATTGCCCAACAGCGATTCGACAGCTTCGCATCCGGGTTGGTCTCCTCAGATATTATGGTATCATCTGGAAACTCGCGGCGGATGTCCTCTATGATCGAGTTCTCGGCTCTTATATCGGAATCGGTCACCACATCATACGAGCCGATCAGTGTGGATTTCTCCTCAGCGGAACGGTCTCCGGCAATAACGATTCCAGCAGCTTTCCTTACTGCCGACACGAGTACGTCAAGTTCTCTCATGGGATCAGTAACGGTTATCGAATATGCGATTGGTCTTCTTCTCGCTTCTCGGCAGATACCCCATGTCAACCGCCTTGGGGATGACTGTTACGCCTATCTTCGATTTGACCTTCTCAACCAGTTCCTTTTCGGCGTTCTCCCTGTCAGTTCCCGTTGCGGGGGTCTCGAAGTAGAGTGTGATCATGTCCTTACCCTCGAGATGATCGATCATGATCTGATACTCACTGGTAGCATCCTTCATCGTAGCCAGAACTTCCTCGAACTGAGCGGGGAACATATTGACACCTTTGACCTTGATCATGTCATCTGTACGGCCGACTATGATGTCTATCCTCGGGAACCTTGAACCACACGGACACTCGCCTGGTATGATCCTGGTCAGATCATGTGTCCTGTACCTTATTAGCGGCGCACCCTCTTTCCTGAGTGTTGTGATGACCAATTCTCCGAACTCTCCATCGGGAAGGTTCTTACCGGTCTTCGGATCGATTATCTCGAAATAGATATAATCGTCCCACATGTGGATCCCGTTGCGGTAATCACAGCTGATACCGATGCCGGGGCCGTATATTTCGGTAAGCCCATAGATATCGTAGAAATCCACTCCCAGCTCGTTAGCGATGCTGTTACGCATCTTCTCTCCCCAGCGTTCGGAACCGATGATACCTTTCTTCAGACAGAGCCTGTCCCTGATGCCGCGCTTCTTGATCTCCTCTGCAAGCAGGAGTGCATATGACGATGTGGCGCAGAGTACGGTGGATTTGAGATCCTCCATCATGCGGAGCTGCTTCTCTGTATTACCAGGCCCCATGGGGATTGCCATGGCCCCGAGCCTCTCGCATCCTGCCTGGAATCCGATTCCAGCAGTCCACAGACCGTATCCGGGGGTAATGTGGATACGATCCTTGTCCGTGATTCCGGCCATTACATAACAACGTTCAAAGATGATTGCCCAATCCTCTACATCCTTCTTGGTGTAAGGGATCACCACTGGCGTCCCTGTGGTCCCTGACGACGAATGGATCCTTACGATATCTTTCTCAGGAACTGCCGCAAGTCCGAGAGGGTATGCTTCGCGGAGATCCCCCTTGTCAGTGAAAGGGAGGGTCTCGAAGTCCTCTTGGGTTTTGATCTTCTCGATATCGATGTCCTTGTACTTCTTCGCATAGAATGCGCTGTGAGATTTGAGAGTGGAAAGCTCTCTGAAGATCATCTCTTTCTGATACTCGTTCATCCTCACTTCAATTCACCGTTGTTTATCTTTTCAAGCAAAACTGCGGCCTCTTCAGAACCGCGATTGGCTGCCTTGACTAACCATTTCTTTGCATTAGATAAACTATGTGTCATCCCTTGACCAGTAATGTGCATTTTTCCGAGCTCACACATGGCATCCTCGGAGCCCATTTCTGCAGCCTTGATCATGTATTTGGAAGCCTTGTTGAGATCTTTATCGACACCTCTCCCTTCCAGATACATTAACCCGAGACGATAACCTGCTTTAGGAAAATCTGCCTCGAAGCATCTGGTGTAGAACGAGATCGCTTTCGGATAGTCCACGGGAATCCCGCGACCCTCCTCGTTCATGACGGCCATGCGATAGAGGGCGATTATGTTGCCTTCGTCTGCAGCCTTGGAATACCAATAGTAGGCTTTCTCCCAATCCTGAGGTATGCCTTCCACATCAGAGTACATGAAACCAAGATTGAACATCGCTCTGGCATCGCCGAGATCCGCGGCCTTGTGATAGAGTTCCATCGCTTTGTCAAGATCTGCTCTCATTCCGAGCCCATGGGCGCGCATATGTCCGAGGTTGCAGATGGCCTCAGCATTGTTCTGGTCAGCAGCCAGACCGAACCATCTTGCGGCCTCTCTCCTGTCCTGGACGACCCCGTCCCCTTTAAAGAACAGATAACCCATTGCGACCTGTGCATCCGGATCGCCGTCCTGGGCAGCCTTGAGGACATCCTGGAATCCCATGGATTCACCTCTTGGATTTCATCACATTTAGAAGCGCTGCGGCGTCGGGATCGCCCTGCTTCGCAGCCATGTTCAGATACTTCTTCGCACGGATGTCGTTCTTCTTGACGTACTTGCCCTCATAATAGAGCTTTCCGAGATAGAACTGAGCCTCGTAGTAACCGTCATCAGCAGATTCCTGCAACAGGTTCAATCCCTCTTCCACATCCTGCTTTACACCCGAACCGGTGACCTTGAACATTCCGAGGAAGGCCTTTGCAGAAGGGTGTCCCTGTTCAGCCGCCTGGGTGTACCACAGGGCCGCCTCTTCCAGGTTCCTTTCCGTTCCCCTTCCTTCATAATAGAAGCAACCCAGACAGTATTGGGAATTGACTTCACCCATCTCAGCGGCTTCCTTGAACCATTTCAAAGCCATCTCATCGCTCTGTTCGTAATAGTAGCCGTTGCCATACATACAGGCCAGAGCATACTGGGCATATCCATTGCATCTGTTTGCAGCCTCTGTGAACCAATGCGCCGCTTTTTTGAGATCTTTAGGAATAACCTGTCCTTCGAAGCACATGTTCGCGAAATCGACCATTCCCTGCTGATAACCGTTCTCACAGCTCTTCTCCAGCCATTTCACGGCTTTTTCAGGATCCCTGTTGACTCCCTGCCCATACGCATAGCACATACCGATCTGGTATTGAGCCTCGGAATGACCTTGCTCGGCTGACTTCTCGAAAAGACGAGCGGCTCTTTTGACATCGGTATGGAACTTCTTGGGGACCATGCACAGACAGCCCAGAGCGAACTGCGCATCCTTGTTGCCCGCATCTGCGGCCTTTTCATACCATTTGAATGCAAGCTTCTCGTCAGGATCTGTGTTGCACAACCCCTGTTCATACATCTGACCGATACGGTACATTGCAGTGCCGTCCCCGCTATCGGCCGCTTTGGACAGCCATTTGAGAGCAAGGTCCTTGTCCTTGGGTATTCCCTTTCCCATCAGATACATGAAACCGATCTTGGCCTGGGCATCGACATCTCCTTCCTCGGCACAGGCCAGATAGAATCTTACAGCCTCGGCATGATTCTTTCTCACCTTGTCGTTGCCTTTATCATACATGGCAAATAATTCTGCGCTGGCAACAGTATCTCTTTGCTCACCCAGGAACCTCTTGTGAATCAGCTCATCCATTACCTCATCCGAGTTCCTCTCGAACTCTTTGGACACGATGCCTGCCTCCACAGAACCTCTCTCTGCGGCTTCCGAGAATCCTTTCTTTGCAGCAGACTGGTCCTTCTGGATCCCTCCCTCTCCGAGATACTGGAAAAGAGAAAATAGATACTTCGCATCAGAATCGTCTGATGCTGAATTCTGGGCTTCCAAAGCCGCTTTTGAAAGATCATATTCTTTCGAATGACGATCCATCAGACTGCGTGCCGATAAGAAAGGTTGCGATACCATATAGCTGACCGTCTTCCTGTTATTCACGAGCGATATATGACGGTTTTTATCGATG